>USSJ01000078.1 GCA_900557285.1 uncultured Clostridia bacterium
AGACTGCTGAAAATGCCCGCACGTACCGTGCTGCCCGCAACCGCACCCGCGTCCTCTACGCCCAAATTGCGGATCACCTGCACCACAATAATGCCAAAGGCCAGGCCCGCCAGTGCGTCCATGGTGTTATATCCTTCCAAGAAACCGGTCATGAACGCTTTGGTTTCATAAGCCCCTGTCGGTGCCACTTCACGGATAACGCCCATGGGATGGATTAACGCGGCAATTACAAGCACACCTAAAAACACAAGGAAGATCGGGTTAAGGACCTTTCCGACCCAGGTCAGAATCTTTCCGGGATAGAGGGAAAAGGCAAGCACAACAGCAAAGAAAATCAACGAATAAATCGGAAGAACCGCCGGATTTTTAGCCGCTTCTCCGAATAACGGCGCAACGCCCACTTCACCGTCGCACAACGCGGAATGGCAAAGAACGGGCCAATGGTTAAATACAGCGCGCAGGTAAAGAAAACGCAGTATGCGCGCCCTACCTTGCCGGACAGTTCGATCAAACCGTCGCTTCGGCTGATACCGATTGCCATAACGCCTAAAAGAGGCAAGCCTACGCCGGTAATCAAAAAACCAAGTATCGCCGGCAGCATATTTTTTCCGGATAGTTGTCCCATATAAATCGGGAAAATCAGATTTCCTGCACCGAAGAACAAGCCGAACAGCATACTGGCTATGTAGACAAGTTCCCGTTTGTTAAGTTTTTCTTTCAAGGTGCGTTGCATCTCCTGTACAAAATATAATATTATTTTTAACAGTATAGTACACTAATTGGGTAAAATGCAATAGATGCGCTTTGTAGTTTACATAAAGTTAACATTTTTAAAGGAATATTCGCATTTCTCAGTTGCCGTTTGAGCAAAAATACGTCGAAAGCGGTCGCTTGGTGACATTATGCGGCTAAAAGCGACAGCTTTTGAAAAAAGCAGAATGAATTTCAGACACATGTTAAATAATGCCAAAAATCTTCCGATCTTTTTGTTAAAAACAGATAAATGCAAAAAAAGTCGAAAAACCCCTTTACAAATGAAAAATACCGTGTTATACTATGGTTACATAATATGGAATTGATTCCATATTAAAAAAATAAAATCAAAAGGGGGATGTTATGGACTACAAAGCATCGGCTCAAGGCGTACTGGAAGCGATCGGCGGAAAAGAGAATATTATTTCTGCGGCGCATTGTGCGACGCGTTTGCGTCTTGTGATCGCAGACAACTCGAAGGTGAATAAAGAGCAATTGGAGAATGTGGACGGTGCGAAGGGTGTATTTGAGGCATCCGGGCAGCTGCAGATTATCTTCGGAACGGGGACGGTCAATAAGGTATTTGATGAATTTACGGCATTGGCGGGGATCGAAGCCGGGACGAAGGAAGGCGTGAAGAAAGCGGCGGCATCGAAGCAGAATATATTTTTGCGTCTGATCAAGACGTTGGGAGACGTATTTGTTCCGATTCTGCCTGCGATCGTGGCGAGCGGTCTTCTGATGGGGCTTTTGGAAGGCATGACAAATGTTATTCCGGGGATGAAGGAGTCCAACTGGTACACATTTTTCCATCTGATGAGCAGTGCGGCGCTGACGTTCCTGCCCATCCTGATCGCGATAAGTTCGGCGCGCGTATTTGGCGGGAACATGTTCCTGGGTGCGGTCGTCGGCATGATCATGATCCATCCCGACCTTGTCAATGCATGGAACGCGGAAGCGGTGGAATCGGCTCCGGTCCTTTTCTCGATCGGGGCGTACAGTGTAAAGCTGGTAGGGTATCAGGGGCACGTGATCCCGGTGATCCTGTCGGTATGGGTGATGAGTTTTGTGGAAAAGAAACTGCATAAAGTCGTGCCGGAGATGCTTGATTTGTTTGTGGTTCCTTTGGCATCCGTTCTGGCTTCGGGCATCGTGGCGCTTTTGATCGTCGGGCCGATTTTCGGACAGCTGGAAACGTGGGTTTTGCAGGGTGCGTCCTGGCTGATTTCGGTGCCGTTCGGTATCGGCGGTTTCTTTGTGGGGGCGATATATGCTCCGACGGTCGTTGCGGGCGTGCATCATATGTACAATCTTATCGAGCAGGGATTCCTCAGCAACGGCGGTGCGAATGTTTGGATGCCGATCGCGACAGCTGTGAATGTGGCGCAGGGCGCGGCGGCGCTTGCAGTGGCATTAAAAACGCGCAACAAAAAGTTGAAATCCATGGCGGTTCCGGCAGCGTTGTCTGCATATATGGGAATTACGGAACCTGCGATTTTCGGTGTCAATATACGCTATAAAAGACCTTTCATTGCCGGAATGATTGGCGGAGCGGTCGGCGGTTTGTTTGCGGCGTTGACGCACGTAGGCGCGTCTGCGTACGGTGTAACGGGAATTTTCGGCATTTTGATCACGGTACCCAATTCGGAATTGGGCCTGGGAGTTTGGAATATCGTCAACTATATACTCACGATGCTGATAGCGTCTGCGGCGGCATTTGTGGTATCCTTCATTTGGTTTAAGGATGATGCTCCCTGCGAAAAGGATAAAGTGTACAGTCCTCTCAAGGGGAAAGCGATTGCGTTGACGGAGGTCAAGGACGAAACGTTTGCCGCGGGAGTGCTGGGGCAGGGATTTGCCGTAGTACCCGAAGCGGGCAAGGTCGTGGCTCCGTTCAACGGAAAGGTGACGACATTGTTTGAAACAAAGCATGCGGTCGGAGTTACGAGTGACAGCGGCATAGAGGTTCTGATTCATGTAGGTCTGAACACGGTTGCGTTGGAAGGAAAATATTTCACGGCGCTCGTGAAGGAAGGAGATACCGTACACAGAGGTCAGACATTGCTGACGTTTGATCAAAAGGCGATCGCGGAAGCGGGATACGATACCACAACTCCTGTGATCGTTACGAATGCGGACGATTATGCGGCGGTGGACGTATTGCGGCAGGGCAAAGTCAACTTTGGCGAAGAAGTTTTGCGCGCGGAAGAAAAGAAGACGGAAGAAGGGGCGGAGAGCGTGCAGGCATGACGGAATTGCAAAAGGAATTGCGGGAAATCGCGGCAAAAGTACAGGCGAAGATACCGGCCGTGGCGGCAGGGAAATACCGTTGCCGGTATCATCTGATGCCGCCGGTCGGCTGGATGAATGATCCGAACGGACTGTGTTATGCGAACGGGTTCTACCACGTGTTTTTCCAATACGCACCGGAGAGCGCGCGTGGTGCGGGAATGCGCAGTTGGGGCCATTATGCGGGGGCAGATCTTTTGCATTGGACGTTTTACGGAGTAGCGGTCTATCCGGATACGGAATGGGACGAGGACGGAGCCTATTCGGGCAGTGCGCTTCCTGACGGGAAAGGGCTTCGGATCTACTATACGGGAAATATAAAGCGGAAAGACAAAGAATATGATTATATTTCGGACGGAAGGGAATCGAACACGATCCTGATCCGCTCGGAGGACGGATTTACATTCAAAGAAAAGCAGGTGCTTTTGCGCACGGCTGATTATCCGAAGGAGTTTACCAGACACATACGCGACCCGAAAGTGGAAAGAACTCCGCAGGGGTATAGGATGGTGCTCGGCGGCAGGCTGAAAGGCGATATCGGGGCGGTTTTGCTTTATAAATCGCAGGACGGTATACAATTTTCGTTGCAAAAGGTCGTTACGACGCCTCGGAAATTCGGGTATATGTGGGAATGTCCCGATCTGTTTAATATGAACGGTACCGAATTTCTGTGTGTATCGCCGCAGGGCGTGCCGCACGAAAGATATCAATTCCAGAGCGTCTATTCTTCGGGGTATTTTGCCGGGGAAGCGGATGCGGAAAATTATCATGAATGGGATTGCGGGTTTGATTTTTACGCACCGCAGACGTTTTGGGACGGGAAGCGCCGTATCCTGTACGGATGGGTCGGAATGCCGGATGTTCCGTATGACAATGCGCCGACGATCGCGGAGGGCTGGCAGCATACGTTGACGATGCCGCGCGAACTGACGGAAAAGGGCGGAAAGCTGTATCAGATGCCGGCGGCCGAGATGAGAAAACTGCGCGGAGGGGAACTTTCGATGCAGGACGAATGCGCGGCGTATGAACTGGAGCTGGAAAATATTTCGGCAGGAACGAAGGTATTGCTGAGCGACGCGCTGGAAATTTTGTTTGAGAAAGAGGAATGCGTATTGCGGTTTCTGACGGAAGCGGGCCGCGGCAGGACGGAACGCCGCGCCAAAGTACGTGCGGAAACGGCGAGCATTTTTATGGATGTATCCGTATGTGAAATTTATCTCAACGATGGGGAGCGTGTATTCACGACGCGGTTGTATCCTGAGAAATATGCGGTGAAGATCGAAGGCGGATGCACGGCAAAGCGATATGAAATGAACGGGTACACCGTTCGTATGGATATTCAGAAACAAGAATAAATCGGGAGGACAGGAAAATGAAATTTGAGTATGTGATCAAGGACAGTTTGGGGATCCACGCACGTCCTGCGGGGCTTTTGGTGGCGGAAGCGAAAAAGTATAAAAGCGCGGTCACGATCGAAGCGAAGGGCAAGAAAGCGGATGCAAAGCGTATTTTTGCGGTCATGTCTTTGGGTGTCAAATGCGGGGATGCGATCACAGTGCTTTGCGAGGGAGAGGATGCCGAAGCGGCAATTGCCGGTATGAAAGCGGTCGTGGAAGCGAATCTTTAAGAGAAAGGGAGCGGAAGGATGACGGAATACAGCGGAAAGAGCGTATTCGCAGGGATCGCCGTCGGGAAGCTGAAGATCGTACGGCATGACGATTCCACAGCGCCCGCCGAACAGGGAACGCCCGAACAGGAAAAGGAAAAATTCTATGCGGCGCGCGAGAAGGCCGTGACGGAACTGAATGATTTGTATGAAAAGGCGTCTGCTTCGGTCGGTGAATCGGAAGCGGAAATTTTCAGCATGCATTCGATGATGGCGCAGGATGCGGATCTGGAAGATACTGTCATTGCCAAAATCGAGGCGGGAGAGAGTGCGGCGCGCGCAGTGGACGAAGCGGGTTTTGAACTTTCGCAGATGTTCATAAGAATGGATGACGAGTACATGAAAGCGCGGGCGGTGGATGTCATTGATGTGGCGAAGCGGCTGGGCGGTTATATACTCGGGAAAAAAGAGGAAGAGATCGAACTGGATGGGCCGCGTATTCTCGCGTCGAGTGATTTTACGCCGAGTGACGTGGTCAAACTGGACAAGAGCAAGGTGCTCGGTTTTGTAACGACCTTTGGTTCGGATAATTCACATACGGCCATTCTGGCCCGAACGCTGGCGTTGCCGTCCGTCGTGAACATACGTGACAGCATCGATCTTCCGTTTGACGGAAAACTGTGTATCGTAGACGGGTTTACGGGAAAAGTGCTTGTCGATCCTGATGAGAAAACGCTTGCGGAGTATGAAGGAAAGAAGCGCAGGACGGACGCCGAGCGGTTGCGTCGGCAGGAGTTGATCGGACAAAAGAGCGTGACGGCGGACGGCGTGGAAATGCGCATATACTGCAATATCGGGAACAGTGAAGACGTGAAAGCGGTGCTGGAAAACGGGGGCGAAGGCGTAGGATTGTTCCGCAGCGAGTTTTTGTATCTGGAGAGCAGCGATTATCCGAGCGAGCAAAAGCAATATGAAGAATATTCGCGCGCGGCAAAACTTCTGGGCGGAAAACTTCTGGTGATCCGTACGATGGATATCGGAGCGGATAAGCAGGCGCCGTATTTTCATCTTCCGAAGGAAGAAAATCCTGCTTTGGGTCTGCGTTCGGTGCGCATTTGTTTTGAGCAGCCGGAGATCATGTATACACAGCTGCGTGCGATCTACCGCGCGTCGGCGGACGGAAACGTAGCGGCGATGGTGCCGATGATCATCGGCGTCAGCGAAGTGCGCTGGGTGAAAGAAATGGCGGCGAAAGTGCGGAAAGATCTTGAAAAGGAAAAGATCCCGTTCCGCGCGGATATGCAGATCGGCATCATGATCGAAACGCCGGCGGCGGCTCTGATCGCCGACGAACTGGCGGAAGAAGCGGATTTTTTCAGTATCGGGTCCAATGATCTGACGCAGTACACCCTGGCGATAGACCGCCAGAATCAGTCTTTGGAAAAGATAGCGGATCCGCATCATAAAGCGATTCTGCGGCTGATTCGATACGCGGCGGAATGTGCGCATGCCAAAGGCAAATGGATCGGCGTATGCGGCGAACTGGCGAGAGATCCCGCCTTGACGGAATTTTTTGCGGCTTGCCCTGTAAACGAACTTTCGGGTTTTCCTCCGTACGTGTTGCCGTTGCGTGAGAAGATTCGCTCTTTGGATGTAAGTAAATCGGATTTGGATGCTTATACAAAATAGGAAATGCAGGGAAGCCCGTCGGCGCATAAATTTGCGCCGACGGGCTTCCCTGTAAACAGACGGATCGCTCCAGCAAA
>USSJ01000079.1 GCA_900557285.1 uncultured Clostridia bacterium
AAAATTGCAGATAAAAAATTGCCTGGAGGCGGGAATTCCCGCCGCCAGGCAGATTGTGCATAAAAAACTTATTTTAGTCAAAAATACGGACGCGGATCACGCTGTCGAGTTTTTTGATTTCATCGATGATCTTTTCGGAAGGTTTTGAATCCAAATCGAGAAGCATGTATGCTTTTTCGCCCTTGGATTTATCGATGATGTTTGCGATGTTGATATTGTTTCCGGAAATGATGGACGTGATGGTGGAAATGGCGCCTTCCACGTTTCCGTGCATGATCGCAAGCCTGCTGACGGAAGTGCGGGGAGCGCTTACGTCGGGGAAATTAACGCTGTGCGTAATATTTCCGTTTTCGATGTAATCGACGAGTTCCTGCGCCGCCATTGCCGCGCAGTTATCCTCCGCTTCGGGAGTGGAGGCGCCCAGGTGCGGCACACATATGATATTTTGGACCCCGATGAGCTTTTCGGACGGAAAATCGGTGATATAGCGTTCGAGTTTTCCGCTTTCCACAGCGGCGAGAACGGCGTCTTCGTCGGTGAGTTCGCCGCGGGAATTGTTGATCAGGACACTGCCGTCTTTCATTTTTGCAAAAGCGTCCGCATTGAACATTTTGTCCGTGGATGGTGTGAGCGGCACATGAACGGTGATGAAGTCGGACTGCCTGAGCACTGTATCCAGATCGGCGGTTTTGACGCGGTTATCCAGATGCAGGGCGCCCTGTACGGAGAGGTAAGGGTCATAGCCGAGCACTTTCATGCCGAGGTTTGCCGCGGTGTTGGCAACGAGCACGCCGATGGCGCCCAGCCCGATCACGCCGAGGGTTTTGCCGAGGATCTCGTGTCCGACAAATTTGGATTTGCCTTTTTCAACGGCTTTGGAAATGCCTTCGGTGCCTTTGAGAGATTTGACCCAGTCGATGGCGTCGGTGATCTTTCTGCCGCCGAGGAAGAGTTCGCAGATGACGAGTTCTTTGACGGCGTTAGCGTTTGCGCCGGGCGTATTGAAGACGACGATCCCTTTTTCGGTGCAGGCAGGGATGGGGATGTTATTTGTTCCTGCGCCTGCGCGGGCAACGGCGAGGAGTTCGTCGTTGAGGGGGTATTCGTGCATATTGAAACTGCGGAGCATGATCCCGTCGGGATTTTTGACGTCCGCAGAAAAAGTATAATCTGCGGGGAATTCCTTTGCAGCAACTTCGCTTATTTCGTTGAGCTTTAAAATTTTAGCCATGATAAACTCCTTATGCGTTTTCCTTTTCGAATTTTTTCATGAATTCGATGAGTTTTTGGACGCCTTCGACAGGCATCGCGTTATAGATGGATGCGCGCATACCGCCGACCAGGCGATGGCCCTTGAGAGTGACCAATCCTTCTGCTTTTGCTTCTTTTACGAATTTTTCATCCATTTCTTTGGAAGGAGTTACGAAGGGAACGTTCATGATGGAGCGGAATTCCCTGACGACGCTGTTCGTATAGAAAGAAGAATTGTCGATAAAATCGTACAAAAGGCCTGCTTTGTATTCGTTGATCTTATTGATCTCTTTGACGCCGCCGATTTTCTTGAGGTGGCGGAGGACGAGGTTAGCCATATAGATCGAGAAGCAGGGCGGGGTATTGTAGAGAGAACCGTTATCCGCCTGCGTTTTCCATTTGAGCATGGTGGGGCAGATGGGGAGCGGATTCTCGATCAGATCTTTGCGTGCGATGACGATGGTCACGCCCGCGGGGGCGAGGTTTTTCTGCGCGCCCGCATAGATGACGCCGAATTTGGTCACGTCTACTTCGCGGGAGAGGATCTCCGAGCTCATATCGCAGACCAAAGGAGCCTTTGTTTTCGGGAATTTGATATAACGTGTACCGAAAATCGTGTTGTTGGAAGTAATATGCACGTAATCGGAATCGTCGTTGAACGCGATTTTATCCACGTCGGGGATATAAGTATATGTTTTGTCTTCGGAAGAGGCAACCAGGCGCGCGTCGCCGTAAATTTTGCCTTCCTGCCAGGCTTTTTTCGCAAAATTTCCGGTCACGATGTAGTCTGCTTTTCCGCTTTTCATAAGGTTGAGCGGAATGGCTGCGAATTGCTGGCTGGCGCCGCCCTGCACGAACAGAACGCAATAATTATCCGGAATATTCATCAGTTCGCGGAGATTGGCTTCGGCTTCTTCCACAATGGCGGAAAAGGCCTTGTCGCGGTGACTGATCTCGGTAACGCTCATGCCGGTGCCGGCGAAATCGAGGAACTCTTTTTGCGCTTCTTCCAGTACTTCCAAAGGAAGCATGGAAGGGCCTGCCGAAAAATTATAAACTCTCATATCCTTTACTCCTTCAAGATTTATTACAGATCGATACGTCAGACTGTACAAGAACTGGAACGTCTGTAAAATAGTATATGAAATATTATACAATAAAGCGTATTTTTTTTCAAGTCTTTGCAAGTCGGAAACGGGGCGGAACCAAAATTTTTTCAAAAAAATACGGGGGTAACAAAAAATGAGCGTGCACCAAAAAAATAACGGGAAAAGTATTTACTTTTTTTGGGAAATATAGTAAAATAAATATAACCAAATCTGCCGTTTGCGGCAAAAAGAGAAGATAAGGTCTTCGAGGGGGCATTATGTCTGAAACGATTCGCCAAAAACTGAACGGGCTTTCTGCGGTCGAGCGGCTGAAAGCGACGGATAAATATCTTACGGAAATGCGCGGGATTTTAGCATCGATGGACGAGATTGCGGCATTGCGCAAACAGCGTGGGCAGGCGGTTTCGGATGAATTCGGCGGATATAAGCGTTCGACGGTAGAAGATTTTATACGGGAACTGGAAAAGCAGAAAGCGGGAATTTTAGAGGAGATCGCAAAAGAAGAAGCCAAGCGTGTTTCGGCGGCTCCTGTCCCGAAAGAAGCGGCAGCTCCTGCGGTAAAAGATGATTCCCTGGCTTACAAGAAAGACGATTCGGCGGTGGTCAGCTTCCGGAAGGGAGATCCTTCGCTTGCCATCGAAAGCATGTATACGGGACTTTCGATGGACATAGAGAAGATGCGCGACGATATTCTGCAGGAGATGAAATACACATACAAGCAGGATATGGCGATCTACGATGATTTATCGGCAAAGATCGATGCGATCAAGGGGACGGATGTTTCGGCGCTGGAAGAGACGTTAAAGCCTCTCGGCGAAAATATCAGTGCGGTGAGCGGTAGCCTGACGGCGCTGGATGAGAAACTGAATGCTTTGCGGCCGGTCGATTACGATCAGCTGGCGGAGCGGGTGGCGTCGAAGATGGTCAGCGGGATCGATTATGAGGCGTTGGCACAGCATATCGTCGGAATCATGACCGGCGGAATGGCGGGAGCCGCGGCAGGTGCGGCGGTCGCGGGTGCGAGCGAGCGCAGCATGCAGGAACTGGAGAAAAAAATTGACGGGATCAAATCCGCATTGGACGGGGCGATCAGCGTCAAGCAGATGCCGGAATTCCGTAAACTGGACACATTGATTTCGGAGTATCTGCGCACACTTTCGTATGATATGATCCCCGATTTGCTGATCACGGCGAACGGGATCAAGGATATAGCCAACCGCTATATTGTCAGCGGCAATATACTGCGCGGAGAGACGATGCTTTCCGATCTTCGCGTGCGCCTGTCAAGGGTGAACGTATGGGGTTCGAGTGCGATTGCGGCGGTATCGGATGCGGTAACGGCGCACAAACTTCCGCTTACGTATTCTCCGGATGCGCTGGCGGCGTTTGCGGATGCGGTGAAATCATATGAACAGGCTCCCGCATTGCCGGACGACGAACTGACGGCGGCGCTTTTGCGCGCAAAGAAAGCGGTGTTCAGCGATACCGATCAGGAGTCGCTGGATCGCGATACGTTTACGGAAATGCTGGAGATACGTCAGGATATCGGAGACGGGGAAGCGGACAAAGGCAAGATCGACAATCTGACGGAACTGAAGAAAGAACTGATGTCTTTCAATCTTTCATATTTTATCGATCTTTCGCCCGCGGCATATGAGGAAAAAGAACCTGCGGCATCGGCTCCGTCGGTGGATACGCAGGCGATTTTGGACGCAATTTCAAATTTGCAGGCGGCGGCGCCTTCGGTACAGGTTTCTGCGGTGCAGGAGCAGAAAGAAGACATAAAACTGCAGAATAAGCTGGAAGAGCTTTCGAAAAACAAACAGGCAGCGGCAGTGAAGAAACCGCGTCAGCTGCGTCCGGCGGTATCCGCGAAAGACAATAAACTGGAGAAGGCGGATCAGCCGCTGCGCATCGTGCACCGCAAGATCAGTTTGGGAGAAGAGAGCGAATCTCTGTCCAAGCAAGTGGTGGATGAACTGGCGCAGAAGATCGCAAACAGCATGGTGAAATGAACTTTGCCAAAGCGCAAAGGAAAGATAGAGTAACAAATTGTAAGGCCGGATTTTATCAGAAAAAAATCACAAAAGAGAAAGGGCTGGATTTGGGTTCAGCCCTTTGTTGTGTGGTAACCGGCGGAAAAAGGAGTATATTTTGAGACAAAAAAATGACCGTGAACTCACACAGGACAAGGGTACGCGCGCGAAGAAGCCGCATGCGGAATTTCCGCAGTTTTTAGGCAATGCGAAGGACACAGCCGCGCGAAAGACGTACTATACGGAAAATGCGCCGCGTACGGACAAGCGCAGTGCGCAGGCAAAGGCGGGCAGGCCGCAGCAGGGAAAGGCGGCGGAAAAACCCGTGCAGGAACGCACGGCGGAGAAAGCAGACAGGTCTGCACGGGCAGAGAAGACAAAGCGGCCCGTCAAGCGGGGCAAGGTGAAAAACCCGGTCAAGATCCTGTTTTTGGGCGGGATCGGCGAGATCGGAAAGAACAGGACGGCGATCGAATGCGGCAACGATATCATTATCATCGACGCAGGGCTTACGTTCCCGGATGAGGAATTGCCGGGCATTGATCTTGTCATTCCGGACATCAGTTATCTGGTACAGAACAAGCAGAAGGTGCGCGGGCTTCTGATCACGCACGGACATGAAGACCATGTGGGCGGCATTGCATATTTACTGAAAGAGATCAACTGCCCTGTTTACGGAACCAAACTGACGCTGGCGCTGGCGGACAACAAGTTGCGGGAACAGCGGATCAACCGCGCGCAACTTTTGTGCGTGAAGCCGGGCGATAAAGTGAAACTGGGCTGTTTCAATGTGGAATTTATCAACGTCAACCACTCGATCGCGGGGGCGGTGGCTTTGAGTATCGATACGCCGCAGGGCAGGATCTTCCACAGCGGCGACTTCAAGATCGATCTGACGCCCGTTGCGGGCAAGCCCATCGACCTGACGCGCATAGCGGAAATCGGGCAGGAGGGGGTCAAACTTCTGTTGTGCGAATCGACGAACGTGGAGCGCCCGGGGTATACGATGAGTGAAACCGTCGTCGGAACGACGCTGGATCATCTGTTTTCGGAGCACGCGAACCGCAGGATCATCGTGGCGACGTTTGCATCCAATGTCCACAGATTGCAGCAGATCGTAGATCTTGCGGCAAAGTACCGCCGCAAAGTTGCGCTGTCCGGCAGGAGTATGCTCAACGTAGTGGATGCGGCGACAAAGATCGGCGAACTCACCATTCCGGAAGGAGTGCTGATCGATGTCGAGAAAATCAAAAATTTCTTTGATCGCGAGATCGTGATCGTTTCCACGGGCAGTCAGGGTGAGCCGATGAGCGCATTGACGCGCATGGCGAGCGGCGATTTCAACAAAGTTACGGTAGGGCCGAACGATACGATCATCATATCGGCAAGCCCGATCCCCGGCAATGAAAAGATGATCTATAAAGTCATCAACAATCTTTACAGGAAAGGGGCGAACGTCGTTTACGAGTCGCTGGAAAAGATCCACGTATCGGGACATGCCTGCCAGGAAGAGCTGAAAATTCTGCACAGTTTGCTTAAACCGCAGTTCTTTATTCCGGTCCATGGCGAATACAGGCATTTAAAGCGCCACGCGCAGCTGGCGATGGAACTTGGAATGAGCGAAAACAATATTCTGATCGCAGACATCGGCAATTGCGTGGAACTGACAAGGGACAATATGCAGTTCGGCGAAAGTATATCGAGCGGGTCGCGCCTTGTGGACGGCGGGTCGCTGGAAGATAAAGAGAACAGTATTGTCATGAAAGACCGCAAACATCTTTCCGAAGACGGCATCTTTGTGATAACGGCATGCGTATCCGAGCGAAGCGGCGATCTTCTGAGCGATCCGATCGTGGTCAACCGCGGGTTTGTGATGCCG
>USSJ01000080.1 GCA_900557285.1 uncultured Clostridia bacterium
GTATTTACGGCGAGAAATTGAAAAAAGATTTCCCTGCAGCGGAAATTTGTGTCGTGAAAGCCGGTGAACGGAATAAAAATAAGACTACGTTATTTCAGATTCTGGACAAAATGCTGCAAGCGCAGCTGCACCGCAATTCGGTGGTGGCGGCGGTCGGCGGCGGTGTCGTGGGGGACATGGCAGGGTTTGCGGCATCCGTGTACATGCGCGGAACGAGGCTCGTGCAGATCCCGACAACGTTGCTGGCACAGGTGGACAGTTCCGTGGGCGGAAAGACAGCGATCGACTACGGCGGCGTGAAAAATGTGTTGGGAGCATTTTATCAGCCGGAATATGTTTTTTGCGATCCCATGTTTTTGAAAACACTGCCTGCCCGCGAGTTGAAGTGCGGTTGGGGTGAAATTATAAAAACGGGTGTTTTGGACGCAAAAATCGGGGATCGTATTCTTGAAAATCAATCGAAATTGTCGGATATGGCTTTTTTGAAAGAGATCATTGCGGATTGCGTTCGGTTCAAAGCGAATGTCGTGGAGCAGGACGAAACGGAGCGGAGCGGACTTCGGAAATGTCTGAATTTGGGGCACACGACGGGGCACGCTCTCGAACTGGAATACGGCAGACGTTCACACGGGGAATATGTTCTCATCGGAATGTGGCTGGAAAGTCTGATCGCCGAGCGGGAGAATGTGAGTACGGCAGAAAATTCTCAGCGTGTGAGAGCGCTTGTCGCATTGGCGGAAAAGAAAATTCCGACCTTTAAGAATGTTGTTTCGGTCGTAAAATATGCGTTGCTGGATAAAAAGAATTCGGAAAAGGGAATTGTTTCCATGATCTTGTCAAAGGCGCGCGGGGAATATACGGAATATACTCTTTCGGCGGACCGGTATGCGGAATACCTGGCATTGTTGCAGGAGAAACGCTCATGAGGATCGAAAGGAAGGAAACATTTTGCGGGATTTTTCAAATTCCCGGGGATAAATCCATCACACATCGGGCGGTCATGTTCAATGCGGCGGCGGAGGGCAGTGCCGTAGTCACGAATGCGCTTCTCGGGGAAGATTGTCTTTCGACGATCGCGTGTATGCGTGCGCTCGGGGCGGATATCCGCACGGAAGGTGGAACGGTATATGTGACCGGTACGAAAAAATTCCGCGACGCGGAATGTGATTGCGGAAACAGCGGCACGACGATGCGGCTTTTGATGGGGTTGACTGCGGGCAGAAATATCAACGTAAAATTTACGGGCGATGCATCCCTTTCCAAGCGCCCGATGGAGCGGGTCGCCGCGCCTTTGAGGCTTCTCGGTGCGGACGTGCAAACGACGAACGGCACAGCGCCCGTATATGTGCGGCGCAGTGTCCTGAAAGGCTGCGAAGTGGATACGAAGGTCGCCAGCGCGCAGGTCAAGAGTGCCCTGATACTGGCGGCGCTCGGCGCGGACGGAAAGACGACAGTCTGCGAACCGTTGAAGTCGCGCGATCATACGGAGCGTATGCTCGCCGCGATGGGGGCGGACATTCACACGGAAGGAAACCGCGTTACGGTCGGAAAGAGCGATTTGCATTGTGTGGACGTAGATGTGCCCGCCGACATATCGAGTGCGGCGTACTTTATGGCGCTGGGAGCGTTGCTGGGCGAGACCGTCTGCAAAAATGTGGGAGTCAATCCCACCCGCACGGGAATTTTAAAGGTGTTTGACCGCATGAATGTGCGTTATTTTCTGGAAAACGAACGCACGGTATGCGGGGAACCTGTGGCGGACATACGGGTAAAGAAGTCGGCGCTTCGCGCTGTAAAGTTGGAACGGGACATCATGCCGTCGCTGATCGACGAATTGCCTGTGATCGCGGTGCTCTGCGCGTTTGCGGAAGGCGAAAGCGTGATCCGCGGAGCGGAGGAACTTCGCGTCAAAGAGAGCGATCGGATCGAAACGACGGCAAACATGCTGAATGCTCTGGGCGGCGATTGCAAGGCGTTGCCGGATGGATTTGTGATCAGAGGAAAGGAGAGCCTTCGGGGCGGGACTGTGGATGCGTGTGCCGATCACAGGATTGCGATGAGCGGCGCGGTTGCGCTGACGGCGAGCGAGGAAGGCGGAGAGATCAAGGGTGCGGAATGCGTCAATATTTCCTTTCCGCAGTTTTATTCCATGCTTTCCAAAGCGAAATAGCGTCGGACCATGAAATGTTGAAAAAGTATGCGGAAATTTTACGGAAAAACGGAGGCGGATATGTTAAAACTTGCTTTGATAGGAAAGGATGTTTCGAAATCGGACAGCGCAAAAATGCATACGTTTGATCTGAAAGAAATGGGTAGCGGCTGCACGTATGAGCTGATTTCGCTGGCAAAAGAGGATTTTGACAGCTGTGCGAAGAAACTTTTGGCGGAATATGACGCATTCAACGTAACGATTCCGTATAAATTGGATATCATCCCGTACCTGAAAGAATTAAAAGGGGATGCCAAGACGTTCGGCGCGGTAAACCTGGTCAAGGACGGGATGGGATACAATACGGACGGCGAAGGTTTTATGCTGATGCTGAAGAACAACGGCATAGAGGTTGAAGGGAAAAAAGTATTGGTACTGGGCGCCGGCGGTGCAGGCAGGAGCGTGGTAAAAAAACTTTCCGATGCAGGGGCGCAGGTATTTGTGTATGATCTGAAAACAGAAAATGCACAGGAGCTTCAGCGCGAGTTCGGCAATCTGAAGGTTTTAAAGCAGCTTTCCCCGGAAGATTATTTTATGATCGTAAACGTGACGGGTGTTGGGATGCATAAAACGGAAGGAAAATCTCCGGTGGGCGAGGATATTCTGTCGCGGTGTGAAACGGCAGTCGATCTTATATATGTTCCCCGCAAGAGTGAATTTTTGCGGATCGCGGAGACGCTCGGCAAGAAGATCGTAAACGGGGAAGGCATGTTGTTTTACCAGGCATATTACGGAGATTGTATTTTGCTGGGGCGTGATCCGGATGCGGCGGAAGCGAAAAAACTGTTTGAGGAATACCGGAAAAAATTTGCGGATTAAAAGAAAAATATACGAAACAGAAAAAAGGAGAAGGGATCCATGAAACTGCTGATTCTCAACGGTGTGAACCTGAACATGACGGGCAGGCGCGAGCAGGGCGTATACGGCACGCAGACGCTGGAAGATATCAATGCGGAAATTGCGGCGTATTGCAAGGCGCGCGGAGCGGAATGCGAATTTTACCAGACCAATCTGGAAGGAGAGATCTGCACGAAGATACAGACAAGCGATGCGGACGGGATCATCCTGAATGCGGGTGCATTTACGCATTATAGCTATGCGATCCGCGACGCGATCGCGTCGGTGAATACACCTGTCGTGGAAGTGCATATGTCCAATGTTCACAAAAGGGAAGAGTTTCGGCACACGTCGGTCATTTCGGAAGTCTGTCGCGGTACGATTTTAGGGTTCGGCAAAAACAGTTACATTTTGGCAGCGGAGAGCTTTTTATTATGAATATTGTACTTTGCGGAATGATGGGAGCAGGCAAGACGACGGTCGGGATCCGCATTTCCGAGCTGAGCGGAATGCGTTGGTATGATACGGACGATCTGATCACGCAGAGGTACGGGAACATACCTGGCATTTTTGAATTTTACGGAGAAGCGCGGTTTCGCGAAATTGAAACGGAAGTTGTCCGCAGCGTGGCGGGAGAAGAGAATTGCGTGATATCGACGGGCGGCGGATGCGTGCTGAAACCGGAAAATTCGGCGGCATTCAAGGCAGGCGGCGGAAAAATAGTTTTTCTGAAAGTGGATATCCATGTATTGTTTGAGCGGACAGGGCATACGGGAGACGAGCGTCCGCTTTTGAAAAACACGACGTTTGAAAAGATGAAGCATCTGCTCGATCAGAGAACGCCTGTCTATGAAGGATGTGCGGATTATACCGTAGACACGAACGGCATGAGTATAGACGAGGTGGCGCGGGATATTTTAAAAAAGTTTGAAATTCCCGTGCGGAGCGAAAAATGAGCACGGTTCTGGTCACGGGCGGATCGCGCGGTATCGGCAGGGCGATTTGTGTTTCGTTCGCAAAAGCGGGGTACGATATAGCTTTTTGCTATCAAAAGGATGAGAAAGGCGCGAAAGAAACGCTGGAACTTATCCGAAAAGCAGGCGCAGATGCAAGCGTATTCTGCTGTGACGTTTCGGATGAAAAACAGGTGGAAGAAATGTTTTCATCCGTGTTCGGGCTGGAAATATTGGTGAACAACGCAGGGATAGCTTCTTTCGGTTTGATCCAGGACATGCCGCTTTCCGAGTGGAACAGGGTATTTTCGGTAAATATGACGGGCGCTTTTTTATGCACGCGCGCGGCGATCCCGAAGCTGCGCAGCCGCGGAGGCTGCATCATCAACGTCTCGTCCATGTGGGGGGAAGTCGGAGCGTCGTGCGAAGCGGCGTATTCGGCGAGCAAAGCTGCGTTGATCGGGTTTACGAAAGCGGCGGCAAAGGAATTGGGGCCTTGCGGGATCCGCGTCAACGCAGTTTCCTGCGGCATGATCGAAACGCGGATGAATTCTCGTTTTTCAGCCGAAGAAGTGGCGGCGTTTACGGATCCGATCCCTTTGAAAAGACAGGGATCGCCCGAAGAAGTTGCTCAGGCGGTTCGCTTTCTTGCAGAAAACAGATATATAACGGGTGAGATCCTGCGCGTGAACGGCGGCGCGGTGATCTGAAAAAAGCCTGCCGCCGCACCGATGTTCGGTGCGGCGGCAAAAATTCTTATAAAGAAATAAAAAATTTTTTCATAAAAAAAGGTTTTCGGTAGGTTTCGTCGAAATTATTATTGTGCAGGAAATTTGCGGAGCAAAGGGAAAAACAGGAAGGGGGTAAAAATGCGCCGTTTCGATATCAAGGAGCGTACATACAAATCGGAAGAGATGTTTCTTTCGGAATATGCCTGCAAATCCAGGGATACAAAGGGCAGGGAGAGGGAAGAGATGCCCTGCAACATGCGTACGGATTTTCAGCGCGACCGTGACAGGATCATATACAGCAAAGCCTTTTTGCGGTTGAAAAATAAGACACAGGTATTTTTTTCGCCGGAAGGCGATCATTTCCGTACGCGCATGACGCACACCATCGATGTTTCGCAGATTGCGCGTTCGATCGCGCGGTCTTTGGCTTTGAATGAAGATCTGGCGGAAGCGATCGCTTTGGGACATGACTTGGGGCATACTCCGTTCGGGCATGCGGGCGAGCGCGTTGTGAATTCGCTGTCGCCGAACGGTTTTTCGCACAATGTGCAGTCGCTTCGTGTCGTGGACGTGTTGGAGAAAGAAGGAAGAGGTCTGAATCTGACTTTTGAAGTGCGCGACGGGATATTGAATCATAAAAAAAGCGGCAATCCTGCGACATTGGAAGGAAAAGCGGTTTCGTTGGCGGATCGGATCGCCTATGTGAATCATGATATCGAGGACGCGATCCGTGCGGGGCTTTTGCGGGCGGAGGATCTTCCGAAAGAAGATGTGGCAGTGCTGGGAGCGAGCTCGCGGGATCGGATCAACACCATGATCACGTCCATTTATGAAAACAGTGAAGGGAAGAACCGCGTCGCGATGGGCGAGCGGGAAGCGAAAGCGCTGGAAAATCTGCGGGCGTTCATGTTTGACAAGGTTTACATTACGCCGACGTCCATGAAAGAGGAAGAGCGGGCAAAGCGAATGCTTTCGGGAATGTACGAATATTTCAAAGCAAACAAGGACAGACTTCCGGCATTTTATCTGGCGCTTTCGGAGAGGTATCCGCTGGAACAGGTGATTTGCGATTACCTTTCGTCCATGACGGACAAGTTTGCGATAGCGGTATTTGAATATATATTTGTTCCGCGCAGCTGGGCGTTGACGGAAAAAGACATCGAAGAGATCTGAAGCCTGGCGGTCGGAAGGGATAGCGGAAACAGAGGAATGAGGGATATATGGCAAAGGGATTGGATCCTGAATTTTTGTCACAATTAAAGAGCAAAAATAATCTTGTGGAGATCGTCGGAAACTATGTTCCGTTGGAGCGCAAAGGCGGGAACTGGTGGGGGCGATGTCCGTTTCATCACGAAAAGACGCCGTCGTTTACGGTAAACGAAGAGGGGCAGTTTTATCATTGTTTCGGATGCGGCGTATCGGGAGACGTGATCACGTTTATCCGGGAGATCGAATCGGTGGACTTCATGGACGCGGTCAAGATACTGGCAGAACGTGCGAAACTTCCGATGCCGGAGATGAATTTTGATACGGA
>USSJ01000081.1 GCA_900557285.1 uncultured Clostridia bacterium
CCCCCACCAGAAGAACATTGTCCGTATCAAACAGCGGCGTATAAACATTGTACTTTTTCAGATAATGCAGATGCGCCAGCGTCTGTATGGAAGCGATCAGCTCGATCCCGTGTTCCGCGGCATAGGCATCCAGTTCGCGCAAAGAGGCGGTATCATACCCGCCTCGTTTATAATTGAAATACGGCTCGTTCTCCATCTTGAACGCATCCGTACAACCGAGATACAGCTGATCGTATCCCATTTGCGAAAGTATACGGATATACTTTTTCAGAGTATCGACGGTCGGCGTACTGCCGCCCGAACATTCGATCAAAACCGCCAGTTCATTTATTTTCTTCATGCTCTTTTGCCTCATCCGCCATGTTTTGTCTGTCTGTGTCCGTTTTTTCCTTTGCACGGAAACGCAGGATCCCCACCGTCTGCGATATAAGATTGAGGATCTCGCCCAGAATACCGCCCAGCGCACCCAACCCGATATGAATATTATAGGCAAGCCAACAGGCAGAATCTCCCATCTTCCACGCCCGCAGCGCATTGACGTTTCCGCACACGACCGCACACGTCCCGAACAGCGCGCCCGCCACGGGCAGCAAATACCACAAAATCACGCTTACCTGCGTTTCGATCACTGCGGCGTACACGGCGTAAATCCCGACATAGCTTACGCACAGGCATGCTGCCGTACAGCGCATCAGCGTTTTGCTTTTGTCATGAAACGCCATGAAGAGAACATTCCGCACAAGATAAACAACATTCAGCGCGACCGCGATCCCCCCTTCCGAAAAGAAATAGGAAACAAGATACAGCGCCGTGCCGCCCGTCTGAAACAACAGAAGCGTGCGCTTTTTCCGCGTCTGAAAGGATACGACCGTTACCAGCATGCCCGCGATGCTTAAAACCATCGCGATGATCTTTTCCGTCTGCATAATTAAAACCAGTCTCTTCTCGTAAACATTCTGAAATCCAGCGCATCGGGAGGCTCGGGCAGTCCGCCGTTTTCACCCGCCCCGCGCTTTTCCGACTGCAGCAAAAACCATAATTCCGACGTGATATTCTCGCATTCGCGGTTATCCGGCACGATGAGGTTCCCTTTTTCGCCGCACAAAATGCTTTCCGATTGTTTCCACTTGCCGATCCGCGCGAGAGCGTAGGCATAATAAATCTTACAGCGCGCATTTCCGCGGATGTTTTCGGGCAACTCTTTGTACAAACGGATCAGCCGTTTCGGACGGTTCTGCTCATGCAGGCAACGCAGCACTTCCTTAACAAGGCATACGTCCTCCTTTCGAAGCGCATACGCCGCCAACATCGCCCGTACTTCCGCGTCATGCCGTCCCGTTTTCCTGTACAGAACGCCGAGCGCGTAATGCGTCCACGCCGTCTGCGCAAGTTTCCGCGAACGAAGCAAAAACTTTTCCGCCGCCTCGTACCGCTCCGCCGCGATCATCGCGGTGCCAGCCTGGTAATACGCGTACCAGTTGTCCTTATCCCTGCCTTTCAGTGCCTTTGCAAGAAGTTCCTGCCATTCCGCCTGCGACTGGTAAGATTGCGGAACGGACGCGGGATCGTGTTCGCCAAGCGTCCCCTCGTTGAGAAGCCGCAACCATTCGCTATGTTCCGCTCCCAAAGGTGCAAATACAAGATGTTCCGCCAAAGGCGGCTCTCCGCTCCTTTTGCGGCGTTCGTTTTCCAACGCTCCCCAGCCGTCCTGCAAATATAAAATCGTTTGTGCAGGACTTTTCGCCATATGTCTGGTATTTTCCAACAACGATTCCAGTTTTTCGACGGGCATTTCACGGTCTAAAATATTTTCCGCTTCCTGCCGCGCGCCCTGCCATTCTCCGTGAATCTTTTCAGGATCCGCCGTCATCGGCCCGTACACTTCCAGCCATTCCCAAACCGTATGCGGAGGCATGGGCAGACACTCATACTGCGTCTTCGCCAGCCCACACTGGATCTCGTTGTATCGGCCGCTTTCGTCATCCGCCGTGAGAAAGTTCTGCCAATGCCTTCCGCCCTGCGAATTTCCCCATACAAACAGCTTCCTGCCGCAAAGACGGCGGGTGGATGTCTGACATAACCCGTAACCTTCCGCGTCCAGCTGACAGATATAACGGCGCTTATCTTCCAGCGTTTTCCAGAAATAGTCGTTGGACATGATATTGTCCGCCGGATATGATACGTCGATCCCGTTGTGTACGGGAATATCGATCTTCACCACCTCCGCATCGGGTGCGGAATACGACTGATCCGCAGGAACGATCACGCGGTCGCCGTCCTTTTCGCTGACGGCAACGTTGCTCCACCAGTACATCGGTATCACTTTCGAGTTCGGGTTTTCCAGGCGCACGCGCACATAAAGAAACGCCGAATCCTCGGGCAGAAAAAAATCCATCTGAACAACGGCACAACGAATGCGTTCAAAATAGTAAAAACGCAGTACGGGCGTACCGTCATCCAGTTTTGTCGTTGCCGTGTTGATCAGAGAACAGGTGAACGGTCCGTGCCCCTTGAAACAGCTGTTCCATTCAATGCCGCCCGACAGCCAGGCGTTGCGTACCCCGAGATTGCACGGGCGCACCACGCTGTTGTTAAAAAGAAGTTCCTTCCCCTTCTTTTTGTCAAAGAGCGACCAAAGTTTCCCTCCGAAACAAGGGAAAAATTCCGCACGCAGCCGTTCGTTTTCCAGAACAACCGTATCATACTCCTTGGGAGTCAGCGTTCTGTCGTACAGATCCTGATAACGATACGGATATGCGCTTTCCATTATACCGTAATTGATGAACAATCCATCATCTTCATCCAATAAAAATTTATCTTTTATATCCGCCAGACTGAGTTTTACAGATATGGGCGGCAATGAACTCTCTCCATTCCAGTTCGCCGAGGGCATGATCTTCTTTTCTTGTTTCAATACTGTCACGGTTTTGCCTCTTCTTCAATATTCTACGATGGATCACAGCGGCACGACAAATATTCCCTCTCCCGCATTCAGAGCCGTGGTCATTGCCCCGTTCTGCAAGCGTACGAATTCGGCTTTTGTACTTCCGCCGCCATACACCGCCACGGCTTCACAATTACCGAATTGCAGTGTCATTTCAACGTTTTCTCCTGCTGCCGGATCTTTCCATGGTAGGATCAGATACCCCTCTTCCTCCGCTTCACGCGCATATCTTCCGACCACGCAATCCTGCCCGCATGTAACAGAATTCAGAAAACGGAAGCCGGAAAAATCCCCTATGCTTCCAAGCATCCGCACCGCCGTTCCGCCGCGCGTGCCTTCCGCCGCGATCCCGATCGCTCCCTGCCACGAAAAGGAAAGGATCGCATCCGAAAAGGAGAATATTTCCTCGTTTACATTTTTTACGGCTTCATACAGTTTTGTCGGGGTTCCGTCCGCGTCCACAATGCACATATCGTACATCTGCCCCTCTCCTTCCAGAGGATTGGAATAACAATAATAGCTGATCCAGCTCCCCGAAAAACAAAGCGCCATATATGCCTGCATCCGAATCTCCGCTTCCGATAACTCGTTACGAAATTCTTTTCCTGCCGCAGACTGGATATAATAATTGACCTCCGCCCCGTATTCTTTCGCAAGACGGGCGATTTGATCGTAACAGTACAGCCAGTCCGTGCGCATGGGTTCATCCGCCCGGAACGGGTAAAAATCCACCGAAAGCAGCCGATTGCCCGAAAAGTCCGCCAGAACTTCCTCCGCATACCAATTCAGATAATCGGAATAATCGGCAAATCCCGTCTGCGACGGCTGCGCATACGAGGGCAGTAAATTGACAAAGTATTTCTGATCGGGATATACACCTTGAAAATCAGAGGTCAGCGTCTCATCGCCGTAATGAGAAATTTCTTCCTTATCCGGTTCGTCCGCAATATGAATTCCCTTGATCAGTCGGGCGTATTCCCCGTAAATGTCGTACTCGGAAAAAGGCGTTTCCGAAAAAGTAAACCCTATCGACCCCGAAAGATAATCTCCGTAATTCAAAATAACGTCCAGATCCGTTTCCGCACAGACTTCCAGCGCGCGCTCCGTCGCCGCAGACCCCAAATAGTACTGGTTTTCCGACGTGCGCGGCGAAGCGGAATGATTGACCAACAGCAAGGTATTCATTCCGCAGCCGCGATACGTTTCATAGCTCTCCGCGGAGATCTCATACGGCGCCCAAAAACCGCTGATCGTAAACGATTTCTCCTCAAAAACGGGCAGACGTATCTCCGTTTCCGTATCCGCACAGCCGCCCGCGGAAATCATCCACAGGGCGCACAGCAATCCGCATACTGCGCGTTTTAAATTGCTTTTCATTATTCCCCTATTTCCTGACAGGCACCATAAATACGCCCTCTCCCTGCGCAAGCGTCAGCGTAATGGAATTGTTTTCAAGCGAAACGGTCTGCTTTTCTCCGTTTCTCCAGATCATCACCGAATCCGCTTCGGTAAAATGGATATCGATCGACGAATCCCGTGCATCCGCAAGCGAACAATAATTCACAAGCAGAAAACCTTCGTCCCCGTTTTCATCTTCCATGACGCCCATCATGTAGTCCTGCTCGCTTTCAATGGACGAAATGGTATTCAGATCATCCGCCGTATAAACATAGTCGATCAGCTCTCGGTTTTTCAGAATCAGATTCATCGCCGACATCTGCGTGACGGGATTTAACACCACACCTTTCCAGTCGAAACACTTATACGCATACCCGAAAGCCGCAATGTCGTTGTTGACTTTTTTCAAAGACTCGTATGCCGCATTTTTCGTGCCGTCCTGATCTACAGGCGCTGAACCGTCGCCGTAACCGTCTTCTTCCGGCGTAATATAGGTATACCACGAAATCGAATCCATTCCCAGCGCCAGTGCGGCATACGCCTGTACGGAATACTCACTCTGTTCGGGAATACGATTTTTCGTGGACGTCATTGAACTTTGCAGACAAATGTGGGAAAGTGCGCCGTATTCGAGGGAATATTTTTTTACCATCGCAATATCATACAGGAGGTAGGTTTCCAACTGTTTGTCAGCGCGGATCGCGTATGAATCCACGGACAGGTACTTTGTCCCGTCCACAACCGAAAGCACTGTTTCGCAATAGTTTTTCAGATAATCCGAGTAGCCGCCGCTGCTGAAAATGCCCGCATACGAAGGATACAGGTTGACCATAAACACAGCGTCCGTCCCGCTGTATGTTTCATTGAACATTTCTGCATAAGACGCCAGCTTCGTCATCACTTCCGGGTACGGCTCATCCCACACGAGCAATCCGTAAAAGCCTTCCGAATCGGAAAAATCAGGCATACCGGTCAGATCAAAATCCCACCATGCCGCCCCTCTGCCGTCTACTCCGCCTTTCAGATAATTCGAGCAATAAACGGCGGATTTCAACCCGTTTTGTTCAAAGAGTTCTATGCGCTGCGAGATCAGACCTTCCACCTCTTCCGCCGACCCGTGCACACCTGGACACAGGTTACTGCGCCCAGCATGGTTGACAATGGTAAAACCCGCCTCTTTCATATCCTGCACAAAGGCATTGTTCGCTTCCGTATCGTAACCGTTTTGTTCGTCATATTCCAGCGTCGGAAATCCCCACGCCGCTATATCTATGTAATGCTTATCCTTGTATTGTTCGTAATCGATCTGTGCCTTCTCGTCCTGCGGTTTTTCGTCTTTCGGTTTTTCCGCAGAATCCGCGCAGCCGACAAAAGCAAACATCGCTACGCCGCTCATCAGCAAGCCGAGCATAGAAGCAATTCTTTTCCACCCTTTTTTCATCCTTTCAATCCCCCCGCAGACATACTGCTCATGATTTTTTTTATTAAAGCATGCAAACAGCAAGAGCGTGACAGCTGATGTCATGAACAGAGCCGCAAACACGACGGGATAAGCATTGGAAAACTGATTGGACAACGCATTGACCCCGTAGGCAACGGTCGGATTATTTTTCAGGTACAGGAAGGAAGTCATGTAATCGTTCCAGTTGGTGATCACCGTCAAAATCCCCTGTGCTGTGAGAATGGGAAGCGCCTGCGGCAGCATAATGCTCAGATAAGCGCGAAGATTGCCTGCGCCGTCCAGCTTTGCCGACTCTACATATTCTTTCGGGATGGATCCGAAATAGTTTCCGTACAGAAG
>USSJ01000082.1 GCA_900557285.1 uncultured Clostridia bacterium
CCCGAAAGGAGGGAGAATGATTTATTTTTCATCAAGATCGAGATACGTTACGGGATCAATGCTTTCGTTGTTTTCAAAAACCCCGAAATGCAGGTGCGGGCCTTCGTTGTATTCGTTGCCCATCGTATCCGCCGCGGCGGATACCGTCCCGATCACGTCGCCCTGGCTGACCGTATCGCCGACTTTAAGAGAGGAAGAAACGTCGATCGACGCATACTCCGTCTTCAGTCCGTTCCCGTGATCGATGACCACCTTTCCGCCTTCCAAAAGCGTATCGGTCACACTTTCGATCTTGCCGGCATACGCCGCTGTAACCTGCGTGCCTGCATCCGCTTTAAAATCGACGCCCTGGTGCAGATTGTAGCGATTCAGCGTGGAGTTGAACCAGAAAGTATAGGTCGTTGCCACGGTACCGCCGGAAACGGGCATAGAGAACACAACTTCCGTGTCGCTGGGCTCGTCCGGTTCGTCCGAATCGTCCACATCTTCATCACCGTCATCGGGATCATCCGGCTGTTCCAGCCCCGGATCCAATGTGTCATCAACAGGAGAGCCCTGCGTTGCAAATACGACCGTCAGCACGATCGCCGCCGCCACGATCAGGGCGCACGCCGATACGAGCACATAGTAAAGATTCCTGCGTTTGATTTTTACGGGCGACGATTCGCCCTGCTTCTTTTCTTGCATGATTGCCTCCGAAATAATTTTGATATTTGAATTTTTGACTCTTTTCCGATCTTTATACATCGATTGCAGAAAATTTCTGAAAAAATTTTTTTATCAATATCCTCCGAAGATAAGAGGCGAACCGATATTGGCGGACGATCCGCGCACCGCAATATGCAGATTGATACGTTTTCCTTCCAAATCGACCCCGCCGCTCAAACACGGTGAATAATAATAGTAATCCGTTACATCCTGAACGGTGCGCACGATCAAAAGCTCCGCCCGATACTTTTCCGCCTGTGCAAACGCTTCCTCTGCGCTTTCATCCCGTGCACACTCGCCTGTCAGGGAAGCAATGCTCCATTTCACGGCAAGCGCTTCGGATGCGTCTGCCAATATGATCTGCGCCTGCGAACTTTCACTCTGCGCATAAAAAGTATAACTCTGCGCCCCGTCAAACAATAAACCTTTGTCCATAAGCTGCGGCACGGCCAGCAAAACCAGCGATAATGCCAGAGCCCCCATCACCGTAAACCATCTCCCCCGCATAAGATCTCCTTTTTCTCTGCAAAGCTCAAAATATGATTCCCTGCCCTCATCCGTTTTTTTGCAAACGCCGCGCAAACATTTCTCCTCGCGCCGCAGCAATTTTTACAAGAAAGTTATTGCCAGTTTTTTTCGGATTATACATTTTCCCAAACTGCGATTTTGCATGAACTGTTTTTTCATAAAAACTGCCGACGCAGACGATTTTCGTCGGCAGTTTTTACGGCTTACATTGCAACAGTCCGACAGTGCAAACTATTTGCACAAACTTTTCTGGATTTTGCAATGCAACCATTCATTCGGCGCAACGGCTGTTTGCCGAATGAAATTTGATCTGTACGCAAAAAAGCCGCGGGAAGCAAAAATATTTGCTTCCCGCGGCTTACAATGCCTGCATTCAGATAAACGGAGGCAGACAAAGTCTGCCTCCGCAAAAAATTTCTCTTCTTTTATACACAGCTATATAAAATTTTATACAACTATAAAACGGATCATTGTTTTCCTTTTTTGCCGAGAGGGATATGTGCGCACGCATTGACGGAAAGATCGGCAAAATCGTGTGCTCTGTAACGGATGAGTCCTTCCGCCGCGATCATTGCCGCATTATCGGTGCAATATTTCTTTTCCGGCAATACTGCACGGAATCCGTTTTCCTCACAGAGCTGAATAAGTTTTGCACGCAGATATCCGTTGGCGATCACGCCGCCGCCTGCGGCGATGGTCTTGCACCCGTATTCTTTAGCCGCCGCAACGGCACGCTCGGCAAGAACGTCGCAAGCCGCACACTGAAAGGATGCCGCCACATCCGCACGGTTATACGATTCCCCTTTCTGCTCCTTCGTATGACAATAATTGATGACTGCCGTTTTGAGCCCGCTGTATGAAAAATCGTACCCGTTTCCCTTGAACATTTTCGGAAACGCAATGTTCGGCTTCCCCTGCGCTGCAAGTTTTTCGATGTTCGGCCCGCCCGGGTACGGAAGCCCCAATACGCGCGCCGCCTTGTCAAACGCTTCGCCTGCTGCATCGTCGCGCGTCGAACCGAGGATCTCAAAATCGGTATAACTTTTTGTATATAAGACAGCCGTATGCCCGCCGCTCGCAAGAAGGGTGATAAAGGGCGGTTCCAGCAAAGGATCCGTCAGATACGCCGCCGCCATGTGTCCGCGGATATGATTGATTGCCAAAAGCGGTATATTCAGCGAATACGCAAACGATTTTGCAAACGACAACCCGACCAGCAGAGCGCCCAAAAGCCCCGCGCCGTACGTGACGGCAACCGCATCCAGTTCTTCTTTTTTAACATTCGCTTCTTCCAGCGCCGAACGCACAGCCGTACTGATCGCGTCCGTATGCGCACGCGAAGCGATCTCCGGCACGACGCCGCCGTATTTTGCCTGCTCTGCCGCCGAAGACAAGATCACGCTGGACAAAAGATGCCTGCCGCGCACCACGGCGGCAGCCGTTTCATCGCAAGAACTCTCTATGCCGAGAATCAGCGGCTCTTCTTTCATATTTAATTCGGAAAAACGTGCTCTGTAATCCATAAACACCCTTCTTTTCTTTTCCGCACATATGTGCGGCCGCTCATCCATTCCATTGCTGCGCAAACGACAGGCATTATTTTCCTGTCATGCGTCCGTATGCATATGTTTTGTCCTGATTTTATGCCGACGCAGGCTTATTTTTTGCCTGATTTTTCTTTTTTCGGGAATCTGTTTTTTGGCAGACGGTCATAGACCGCTACCCTGTCGCTGTCTTGAAAAATTTCATCAAAAGCCGGTTTATACAGCGCGGCGATCGCTTCGGAAATATATACCTTCCCGGAAAATCCCGATTTGAAAAGCTCTTCCAGAAAACCGAAATCCAGCACCGCGTCCGTGATCTTTTCCTTACGGAACGTAATCCCCGTCGCCGTGCGCGTATCGCACACATCCAGTTCGTTTTCATTTACCGAACGCAGCAATACCATCGCCGGAATATAAACTTCCCCGCTCTCTGTCGTAAATTTTGCAGGCAAAAACCCTTTTCCGCGGCGATACTCGTCATAAATGCACACCACGACAGCTCTGATTTTGCCGACATCTTCTTTAAAAGGCAGTCCTGCCTTTTTATAATGCAGGACGTCCTCACATAAACCGTACTTTTCAAACAGCACAAACTGCGGCAAAACCGCCAGCAAGACACCGAATATTATGCACACTGCGGCAAGCGCCAGGATCTTTGTCCAGAATATGGCGAGAATCCCCAATACCACAAAAATGCCGCCCAGCACCAAAAAGAAAATACTGTTCGGTTTTCTGCGGTACGTCTTGAAATATTTTTTCATTTCCCTTTTCTCCAAGGCAAAATTGCACCGTAACCTGTTCGCCGTACAAGCCGCCGCCGAACGTTTCCAACCCCATTATCCTTTTAAAAGTCATCCGCCGATTCATGACGATCGTTTGTGCCTTTTTAAAAACTGTTCCGGCCGCTTTAAAACGAAAAGGGCGTTCCCGCCCTTTTTCTTTTCACCGCTTCCCGCGGCTTATTTTCAAGAAATTTGCCGCCGTTTATACTGAGTTTTACAACATCCCACACGGCCGTCAGCAAAAAACATCAGCTCTTTTTCAGATAATCGATGATAAAAGGCTGAATATCGCCGTCCATGACCGCCTGAATATTGCCCGTTTCATAACCCGTACGGTGATCTTTGACCAGCGTATACGGACAGAAAACATAGCTTCGGATCTGGCTGCCCCACTCGATCTTTTTGATCTCGCCCTTGATGCTCTGTTCGTTGGCAATGCGTTCACTCTCTTTCAGCTCAATGAGCTTACTGCGGAGCATTTTCATCGCCATTTCACGGTTCTGGATTTGCGAACGCTCGTTCTGGCAAGATACCACGATACCCGTCGGAATATGCTGAATACGGATCGCCGATTCCGTTTTATTAATGTGCTGGCCGCCCGCACCGGAAGAACGGAACGTCGTAACTTTTAAATCTTCGCTTCGGATCTCCACATCCCCGTCGTCATCAATTTCCGGCATCACTTCCAGCGACGCAAAGGACGTATGCCTGCGCTTGTTCGCGTCGAACGGCGATATACGCACCAGTCTGTGCACACCCTTTTCCGCTTTCAGATACCCGTACGCATTTTCGCCTTCGATCTTGAAATCTACGCTCTTTATCCCCGCTTCATCGCCGTCAAGGCGATCCAGTTCCGTTACCTTGAATCCGTTGCGTTCTGCATAGCGCGTATACATGCGGTACAGCATGGATACCCAATCGCAGCTCTCCGTGCCGCCCGCTCCCGAATGCAGCGTCAAAAGCGCGTTGTTTGCATCGTATTTCCCGCGCAAAAGCGTGCGGATACGCATTTCTTCCAGGTCTTCTTCCACCGTATGAAGAAGGGAATCAAGTTCCGGCACGAGCTCTTCTTCTTCCGTCTCTTCGATCAGATCGATGACCGAATTCACTTCTTCCAACGCTTTTTTGCCTTTTTCATAGGCATTGATCCGGCTCTCCACCGAAGAAATTTCCCTGCCGAGTTTGGTGGATTTTTCAAGATCCTGCCAGACTTCCGGCTTCTCCTGCTCCTCTTTCAGTTCGGCAAGTTTTTTTACAAGTATATCGATATCCAGCGCCTCTTTCGTCTCCTGCAATGTATCCGAAAGCGCTTTCGCACGCAATCTGTAATCGTCCGCTTTAAACATATACACCTCTTCCTTTATCTTGTCGATTATACCATATATCGGAAGAATTTGTCAATCATTGTCGCCTTCCGCCCGCTTATCTGCCTCCGAAAGATAAGAAATTCCGTCGAAAATCTTCCGAAATCTTAACAGCGCCTCTTATATCGGCTCGTTCCTTGGCGAATGCGCACAAACATACGATCCTCAGGACGAAAAAACTGCCGCAGCAGGCTTTCCTGCTGCGGCAGTTTTTTTCTGCGATCCGCCTTACAGATCCCATCCATTCAAAAACTTTTACAGTCCGCAAAGAATTGAATATCCGGGGTAAAGACGCATTATTTTTTTGTATATCCTGTCCGATACCCCTGATTGGTTTTGGGTCGAAGATCGTTCGGAAAATATGCATCCGTTTTAAGATCGAGGACGATCTCCTGCAGTTTATTTACAATGAAATAACAGTTTTCAAGATCGTAAAGCACGGCCGCGCTCTCTTTCCCCTTGATATAAATATCGCCGACTTTACAAATTCTGTCGATCAGTCCGACTTTCAGATTCACCGACGTAATATCGGCGTAATAAATGTTTTTAAAATCAATGCCGACAATTCCCGATTTTACAATGATCCTCTTATCGGTAAACGCGTATTCCAGATTCTTGTGCTGGCGGTTCGCCGTAACCACGTGCGATATCCAGATCCATACCGGCAACAAATGAAAAAGAAAAAACACGCACATACCGATAATGAGCGGAAGCGGAAGTTCGGGCCCCATCAGACATAAAGCCGCTATAAATCCGCCGTCAAACAGGAGCCAAATCAGAGCGATCGGAAGCATTTTCAAAATTTTATTGAGAATAAACGCCGACTTTTTCGGCTTTCCGCGCCATAAGATCTGCTCCCCTTCCGCCAGGATGCAATCGATCTCCCGATAATCTTTGCTTTCGTCAATTTTAAAAAAATTTTCATTCAGTCCGGACATATTCTTCATCCTTTACATTGGCACATGAGACGATGCACATACGCCGTGAAATATATGACAATTTTATCATCGATCGTTCCGAATGTCAATCACATTTTTAAAAAGCGCCCCCCAACGGGAGCGCTTTTTGCATGGCGTAATCTGCAATTAAACATTTTTACCGCAGCAGTTCTTGTATTTTTTACCGCTTCCGCAGGGGCAGGGATCGTTCGGGT
>USSJ01000083.1 GCA_900557285.1 uncultured Clostridia bacterium
ATCTTTCGTGAAGCGCTCAATGATCACCAAGCCCGTATTCTTTTCATATTCGCCTTCGATTTCCGCCTGCGTCAGAGAACGCGCGCAGGGAATGTCGCCGTAAAAATAATCTGCATGCGTCGTTCCGTAGAAAGGAATATCTCTTCCCGCCTGCGCCCAACCGGTCGCAAACGTCGAATGCGTATGCGTTACGCCGCCTACATCGGGAAACGCTTTGTAAAATTCCAGATGCGTCGGAGTATCGCTCGAAGGGCGCAGTTTTCCGTCCACGACCTTGCCGTTCAGATCCACGACAACCATGTCCTCTGCCGTCATATTCTCATACGAAACACCGCTCGGTTTTATCACGACCAGCCCGCTTTCACGGTCGATCTCACTGACATTGCCCCATGTAAACAAGACGAGTTTATGTTTTACCAGATCCAGATTCGCCTGTAAAACTTTCTCTTTTAATTTTTCTAACATAGCACTTCTTCTCCGATTTCTTTTTTTCCGCAATCCCGGACATCTTATATTTTTATTCTTTCATGCACCTGACCGCTTCCCTCACGATCGGAAGCCCGTCCGCATACCGCTTTGCAAAAGCCTCAAACCCTTCCACGTCTGCCGGATCGGGCGCCAGTGTTACGCCTTTCTGCCCCGCAAACACGCGCTGATCGAGGTAATCTTCCAGGCTCTCGCCTTCCTTTTTCGTAATAAGGTAATTGGCAAGGATCGCAATGCCCCAAGCTCCGTCTTCATGACCGTAACGGGCGCGCCGATCGCCGCCGCAAGATAACTTTGCCCCACGCGCTCCGTCTTGAAAAGTCCGCCGTGGCCCGTGATCGCATCCAGCCGCACGCCTTCTTTTTTCAGTATAATATCGCAGCCCGTTTTGAGCGCCCCCAACGACGCATACAAATGCGCCCGCATGAAGTTTGCAAGATCAAATTTGCTCTCCGACGTGCGCACGAACAGCGGTCTGCCTGCCGATACCTTCGTAATATGTTCGTTGGAAACATAATTATACGCCAAAAGGCCGCCGCAGTCCTTGTCCCCTTTTTCCGAATGGAAATACAGCATATCATAAAGAGCAGGCTTGTCGATGCTGATCCCTGCCAGTTGCGCAAACTCGCCGAACAGGTTTACCCAGGCGTTCAGATCGGACGTGCAGTTGTTGCAATGCACCATTCCGACGGGATCGCCCACAGGCGTCGTAACGAGATCGATCTCGTCATACGGTCGGGAAAGCTCTTTTTCCAGCACGATCATCGCAAACACCGATGTTCCCGCAGATACATTGCCTGTTCGAGGTTTTACGGCATTCGTCGCGACCATGCCCGTTCCTGCGTCTCCTTCCGGCGGACACAGCGGGATCCCCGCTTCCAGATTTCCCGACGGATCCAGAAGTTTTGCGCCCTCTTCGGTAAGTTTTCCCGCATCCTCTCCCGCGATAAGCACTTTCGGGAAAATATCGCGAAGCTTGAACAGCAAACCGTTCTCCGCAAGCAAGGCGTCAAATTTTGCCTGCATCTGCGCATTGTAATCGCGCGTTTTTGAATCGATCGGGAACATTCCCGACGCTTCTCCGATCCCGATCACCTTGCGCCCCGTCAGTTTCCAGTGCACATACCCTTCCAAGGTCGTCTGAAAATCGATCTTCGAAACATGATCTTCTTTGTTCAGGATCGCCTGATACAGATGCGCCGCAGACCACCGCGCCGGAATATGATACCCGAACAGCGCCGAAAGTTTTTCTGCCGCCGGCGCCGCATTGTTGTTGCGCCAGGTACGGAACGGCACAAGAAGCTCTCCCGCTTTGTCAAACACCATGTAACCGTGCATCATCGCCGAAATTCCGATGGCTCCGATCTTCGTAAGAGTAACGCCGTATTTTTCCTTTACATCCGCCGCCAGCTCCGCATAACAATGCCGCAAACCGCCCCAGACGTCTTCCAATGTGTATGTCCAGATCCCGTTTTCAAAACGGTTTTCCCATTCGTGCCCTCCCGATGCGATCGGATGATTCTCATCATCCACCAGCACGGCTTTGATGCGCGTCGAACCGAATTCGATACCAAGCGCCGTTTTGCCTCCGATAATTTTGTCCTTGCAACCGTTTTTCATAGCAGACCTCTGTTTTTTCATTTTTTCACAGCTATAAACATTATAATGAAAATTATAAAAAAAATCAATAGATGCGCAAAAATTTTTTGCGATTTTTTTCAAAAAATGAGCGAAACGTTCACTTTTTTGTGTGAACGTTTCGCTATTCAATGCAAATAAAAAAACAGGCCTGTGTACATTTCGGGGACACGGTTGCTGTTGAGATGATAAGGGGCGCGCGGCCGAAAAGCCGCGCGCCCGCGCCGAATTTACCGCTGTTCAATTGGCAGCCGAATGAGGTTCGGCACAGCCCAAACTGATGAGCAAAGCGCCGTCTACGCGGCGCATGGTCGAATCGGGCAGAGCGCCGATGCGCTCTTTCAGACGGCGTTTATCCAGTGTACGGATCTGTTCAAGCAAAATGACCGAATCGCGCTGCAGGCCGTAAGATCTGCCCGCAATTTCGATGTGCGTGGGAAGTTTTGCCTTGGTCAGCTTGCTCGTAACCGCCGCCGCTATGACCGTGGGAGAGTATTTGTTCCCGACATCGTTCTGCACCACCAGCACGGGACGCACGCCGCCCTGTTCACTGCCTACAACGGGACTCAAATCGGCGTAATACAATTCCCCTCTCTTGATATCCATAATTTGTTGCAACCTCGCTCTTTCTCTTTCGGAAAACACTCCCCTTACAGTATATGTAAGAAAAGGACGAAACCGTTCGGTCATGTTTCCCGAAATTAGTATTGACAGCTCGGGCTGCATTTATACCGCTCTGTTTTTAAAATTCCCGCAACGACAAAATTGCCGCGGGCAATTCCCGGATCACATCGCCCGGCGTTACGGAGTATTCCCCGAACCGCCTCTGTGCTAAAATTCCGGCTCTGCCCAACAAAAATGCACCGCACGATGAGGCATCCATTCCGTTCACACCGCGCGCCGCCAGCGAAGCTATGATCCCCGACAAAACGTCGCCGCTTCCGCCTTTTGCCAGTGCCGGCGTCCCTTCCGTATTAAACACCGAAAATTTCCCGTTCGTGATCACACTGGTATGTCCTTTCAGCAATAAGACGACGCCGTATTCTGCCGCAAACTGTTTCGCCAGCACCGCGCCTTCCGTCAGGACTTCACTCATTTCCCTGCCGCTCACGCGCGAAAACTCCTTCGGATGCGGCGTCATGATCACGCGGCAGCTTTTTTCACGCAGAATATCCGCTCCGTATTCCGCCAAAGTGTTGATCGCGTCCGCATCGATCACAAGCGTACCGCGATACTCACTCAGCAAAAAGGACAGGATCTCATGCAGCTTTTTCGAAACGCCGCACCCCATCCCGACTGCAATACAGTCCGCTCCGCGCATCAGTCCGCGAAGGAATTCCTCTTCGAAACGGAGCATTCCCCCTTCCGAAGGCGCACCCGTCAAGATCACTTCGGGAAATTTCCCTACATAATATCCGAAAAGTTCTTCCGGCACGGCAAGCTGCGTATAACCGCAGCCGCAGCGAAGCGCAGCGCCCGCCGAAAGAAGAGGCGCGCCCGAATACGCAAGACTGCCCGCCAATATGACCGCTTTTCCGAAACTTCCCTTGTTCGTATTTTTTTTGCGGGGCGGGAAAATTTTCACAAAATCTTCCGCTTCGCTCCTGCCAGCCGTCGCCCGTTCCGGAAGTCGGATGCCGATATCTTTCCGCACGATTTTTCCGCATACGTCCGGCCCGTTTGAAAGCAAAAGCCCGCCTTTCAGCTCTCCGATCGTAACGGTAACCGCAGCCTGTACACAGGAAAAATATGTGCCCGTATCGCCGTTTAAACCGCTCGGGATATCGGCGGAAACGATTCTTGCCCCGCTCTTGTTCATGCGCTCGATCGCATCCGCGAATACGCCTTCGGGCTCGCCGTGAAACCCCGTACCGAACACGGCGTCGATCAGCACGTCGAACGTATCTTCGGGAAACTGCGAATACACTTTACCGCCGTACAATTCTCTCTGCGCGGCACAGTCTGCCGAAAGTTTATCCGTCAGCGTGTATACCGCCGTCTCGTACCCCCAATCCGAAAGCAGACGCGCCGCACACCATCCGTCTCCGCCGTTGTTGCCGCCCCCGCAGACAGCCAGCACGCGGCGCCCTTCCATCGATTCCAAAAGCGTACGCACTTCTTCGGCGATCGCTCTGCCCGCGCGTTCCATCAGCTCTTGCGCGGGAACGCCCAGCGTTCCGATCGTATATTTATCTGCCGCGCGCATCTGCGCACATGTCAATACGTTCTGCATACCGTCCCCCCTCTATTCCTCGTCCGTATCCGCACCCAAAGAAGCGAGCGCATCTTTCGCGGTTTCGTAATCGAAACCTCTGCCCATCAGGTAGCGAAATGTCTTTGAAAGGTTTTCTTTCGTAAATTCGCGGCCGCGCATATATTTTTCCGCTACGCTCTTCGCCGCGTCCGACTGTCCTGCCAGTCCGCTCAATGCCTGTTCGATGGCGGCCTCGTCCGCTCCGCGCTGTTTCAGCTCCATCGCAATGCGCCGAGCCCCCATATTTTTGCTTACAGACTCCGCGTATTGCGCACAATACTGTTCATCGTCCACAAAACGATATTCCCTCAGCTTTTCCAATACATAATCGCAGACACCGTCTACATAGCCTTTTTTCTTGAGAAAATCACGCATCTGCTTTTCCGTTTTCATCGTGGCAGATAAATGCGTCATCGCCTTGTCCAACGCCTGCGCACGCTCGTTTTCTTCCTGGATCGCATCCAGCTTTTCAGGCGCGATCTCGTCGCCCACTTTCAGACGGCTCGCCATCACGGTCTCCAGACGCATCCCGCAATAAAACCGGCCGTCTACGTATACATTCACCCGTTCTTTGTCCTTGACTTGCGGCGTGATCGCCGTTATTTGCGCCATACGTACCCCCGTTTTCCTGTAAATTTTAAAATTTCCGCACCTGAAAACAGGTGCGGAAACAAGACTCGCCCGCTGCCGCTATTCTTCGACGGCAAATTCAATTTTTCCCGCCAGAGACTGCGGATACAATTCCTTCATTTTTTCGCCCACCGCGCGCAAATACGCGTCGTTCATGTGTAAAAACACAAACCGCATGGGGTCACGGTTCCGATCAAAGCGAAAATCACAGCCGACCGTCGTATCCAGAACACAGGGCTTCAGCGACGTCCTGATCAAAGACATCATCCAAAGATAATCGTCCCCGTCTTCCGTTTCGTTCTCCAGAATATTCATATACAGATCCGACCGCGCCTCAAAATCTTTCCAGAATTTGCGGATCGCTTTTTCGTTGGGCTTTTTTTTGAAAAATTTCTCAAACATCACAGTTTAACAACCCAACCGTATTTATCTTCCAGCCGACCTGTCTGTATGCCCGTGATCGTATCGTACAGCCACTTTGTGATCTTGCCCATTTCACCGCCGTTGACCGTATAATCCACGCCCTTGTACTCCATCATTCCGACCGGCGAGATCACCGCAGCCGTACCCGTACCGAACGCTTCGTTCAATTTTCCGTTTTTCTGCGCCTCGATCACTTCGTCTATGGATACGCGCCGCTCGCTCACTTTATACCCGTGCGCGCGCAAAAGTTCGATGCTGCTCTTGCGCGTGATCCCCGGCAGAATAGATCCCACCAACTCCGGCGTAACCACTTCCCCGTCGATCACAAAGAACATATTCATCGAGCCGACTTCTTCGACATATTTCTTTTCGTTCGCATCCAGCCAAAGCACCTGGTCAAAGCCCTTCTTTTCCGCTTCTTCCCCTGCCTTCAGGCTGACCGCATAATTCGCGATACATTTCGCTTCACCCGTTCCGCCGACCGTTGCGCGCGTATAGTAGTCTTCCACAAGAAGACGCGTGGGTGCAAGCCCGTGCGCGTAATAACTGCCCACAGGCGAAAGGATGATGGCAAAAATATAGTTATGCGCAACATGTACGCCCAAATG
>USSJ01000084.1 GCA_900557285.1 uncultured Clostridia bacterium
GCATATATTGTGCGGAAAAAGGTATTGCGATATGACCGGGAATAACATAAATCATCCGAACGATTTTTTGGCGCGGTGTTATGCGATGCGTATTTTAGAACTTTTTGACGAGGAATAAAAATGAAAGCGAATGAAAGATTTATTTATACATTGAACGGGCAGGAAACGGATCGTATGCCAATGATCGAGAATTCGTTTTGGTGGCATGAAACGATCCGGCGTTGGCACGGAGAAGGGCTTCCGATTTGTAAAAATTATGCGTACGGAATGAAAGACGTGCTTGAAATTCAGGAATATTTCGGGCTGGATCTTCTGGCACATTGGTGGGCAAAACCTTATACAGGCAAGACGCCGTTTGCAAAGACGGTCGGGGCAGGCATGGGCGGAGTAACGATGGAAAAGTATGAAAAGGAATTGCTGCCCACGCTGTATCCCGATCTGAAAATGGACGATGATTTTGTGCGAATGGTAAAAAAGCTGCAATCGGAAGGGAAACTGGTTTTGGAGCTGATCATTAACGGAGCGTTCTGGGAGCCTCGGGAATATATGGGGATAGAACCGCATCTGTACAGTTTTTATGATAATGCGGAACTGTATCACCGTATGGTGGCAGACATGTTGCGCTGGCAAAAAAAGACGGTTGCCTACGCATTGGAAACGCTTCCTTTCGACTATGTAACGATTGCGGAGGACATGAGTTACAATAATGGGCCGATGGTCGGGGAAGAGATGTTTGAAGAATTTATTGCGCCGTATTACAAAGAAATAGTTCCGTTATGCAAAGAAGCCGGCTTGAAAGTGCTTGTAGACAGCGACGGAAATATTACCGAACCGATCAAATGGTTTAACCGATACGGAGTGGAAGGATATCATCCGCTGGAAGCACAGGCGGGAGTGGATGTGAACGAATTGCAGAGGAAATTTCCGGAAACTGCATTTATCGGAAATTATAATAAGATGGTTATGGATAAAGGGGAAGCAGCCATGCGGCGTGAATTTGAGCGTTTGCTGCCTTGTATCAGGCGGGGACGGTATGTATTGTCGGTCGATCATCAGACGCCGCCCTCCGTCAGTCTGGAAGATTATCGAGTGTACATAAAATTGCTCAAAGAGTTTGCGTGGAGAAAAAATTAAAAGATATGTTGCAGAATCTGGATCAGTGTATTGAAACCGAATATAAAGGATGCCGCTGTTTTTCTTTTTCGGCGGAGGATCATGCGGCGGTGCTGATCGTGCCTGAAAATTACAGAACGGATCTGCCTTTTGTGTGGCGGACGGAATTTCTTGGCGCATTTGATGCGGCAGACAGGGCAATGCTGGAAAAGGGATATATTCTTGTTTATTATAAGATCAGCAATCTGTACGGTTCGCCTGCCGCAGTGGGACGTATGAAGCGTTTTTATGATACCGTTACACAAAAATTTGCACTGAATGCGAAAACAATTTTGTTCGGGTTCAGTCGTGGCGGGCTTTATGCGGTGAATTTTGCCGCAGCATTTCCCAAGCTGATTGCGGCGCTGTATCTGGATGCGCCGGTACTGGATATCAGGACGTGGCCTTGCGGGGTGGCAGGGTATGAGAGGGAAAGAAAGGAATGCCTGGCGGAGTACGGGATAGAAAATGAAAGATCGGTCTTACCGCACATGCTTGCGCTGGAAAAGGCGGAGCTATTGGCTGTGCAGAGTATACCGGTCGTGATCGTTGCGGGGAGGAAGGACAGCGTTGTCCCGATAGAAAAGAACAGTGATCCGTTTGTCAGAAGATTCAGGGCTGCAGGCGGCAATATACTGTACATAGAGAAAAAAGACTGCGACCATCATCCGCATTCGTTGGAAGAGCCTGGCCCGATCGTTGAATTTTTGCAGAAATTTGCCATAGGAAGATAATTATTATGAAAATTAAAAATAAATTCTACAGTATGGAATTATCCGATACGGACGGAAGGATCCTGTCTTTTTGCGATGCGGCGGGGGAAGAGCTGATCTATAAGGCAAGTACGGGATCGTTGTTTCGGCTTTATTTGCTGGACGAACAGAATAAGAGATTCTGTCTGGACGGCACGGGCGCGGAATTTTCGGTGAATCGAGAGAATGGCAAGATCGTATTGAACTATGCAAAGATCGGCGGAAGGGAGCTGTCCGTACAGGTCATCGTGCGGTACGATAAAACGGCTTTGACCTGTTGGAGGTTCTCTTTGAAGAACGGTGAGTCTTGTCTGATTTACAAAGTGGATTTTCCCGAAGTGATCGTGCCGAACGATCTCGGTTCGGGAGCGGAAGGGGCAAAACTATTCTGGCCGATAACAGAAGGTGTGGTCATTGACGATGTTGAGATCCGTGAACATTGCGGTTTGCGATACAACGGGAGCGATTTTCCTGCGACCGGTTGGGAAGGACGGTATCCGGGAGCGTGCCAGATGCAGTTTATGGCGTATTATCGAGCAAACAGCGGATTGTATCTTGCGGCGCATGATGCGGAATGTAATGTAAAGAAGATCGATTTCAGGAAACAGGAAGGCGGTTTGCGTTTGGAATTCGGATATTACCTGGGAACGGACGATACATCGGATTTTGAAAGCAACTATGATATGGTTTTGGGCGTATTCAGGGGGGACTGGTATGATGCCGCTGAAATTTACAGACAGTGGCTGGAAACGACGGATATCATCCGTATTCCGAAGCTGAAAGAAGAAACAGATCTTCCTGACTGGTGGGAAAAATCACCGATCGTGGTCGTTTATCCGGTACGCGGAGAGGGTGCCGATTCCAAAGAGATCACGACTTCCGAATATTATCCTTACACAAAAGCAACGGAATATATAAAGCGGCTGCATGAAGAATTTGATGCGCCGATGATGCCGTTGCTGTGTCACTGGGAGGGAACGGCGCCTTGGGCCCCGCCGTATGTATGGCCGCCTTACGGAGATAAAGACAATTTTAATGAATACGTGGCACAGTTGCATCGGAACGGAGATTATATCGGCATATATTGCAGCGGGATCGCCTGGACGCAGTACAGCGGCATCGATAAAAATTATAACCGGGAAAAAGATTTTGAGGAAAATCATCTGGAAGAAATCATGCAGGTGGATGCGGATCAGATTTTGCGCCCTGCTATGATCTGCGGACTTCCGATCAAGTACGGTTACGATATGTGCCCTGCGTGCGAAAAGACGAAACAGATAGCAGTCGGTGAGCTGGAAAAGATCGTTTCGGAAAGCGATGTCGATTATGTACAGTTTTTCGATCAGAATCTGGGCGGTGCGACGTATCCGTGTTATTCGGTTCGGCACGGGCATCCGCGCTGTCCCGGAAAGTGGCAGAATGAAGCTATGAAAGAGATTTTTGCCCGTATGCGCGGTGTACTGAAAAAATACGGGAAGCAGGACAAGGTTCTGATCGGTTGTGAAGCGGATGCGGCGGAATGTTTTATAAATGATCTGCGTTTCAACGATTCCAGGCACAACATCGGCTATTTTATCGGCACGCCCGTTTCTGCATACAATTTTCTTTTTCATGAATATGTGAACAATTTCATGGGAAATCAGAATACTTCCTGGGTCATAACTGATTTCGCAAAATATCCGGACAATCTGTTTTATCGGTTTGCGCATTCTTTTTCGCAGGGGGATATGCTGACGGTTGTGCTGAAAGATAAGGGAAAGATCCATTGGGATTGGTGTACCCCGTGGGATGTGGTCGAGGTCGATCAGGGACAGATCAAAAAATTTATACGGCATCTGAACGATTGGCGCAAATATTTCGGTCACGATTCACTTACCTTCGGAAGAATGGCAAAGCCGAACGAAGTAGTGTGCGGGAGATATAAGGAAGAGATTTATTATCACGGCATGCATGATTATCCTTCTGTCGTCACGAACAAGTATATCGGCACGGACGGGAAAAGCGTGCAGTTTCTGATCAACTATTTGGGTGAGCCGCAGGAGATCGGTATACGTCTTCCTGATGACGGTTATGAATGGATCGCGGACTGTCGCGGCGTCCAAAGACAAAGGGTAAAGACGGAAAATGGCCTGTGTGTTTATACGTTGCCTGCAAGGACTTGCGTGGCAGTACATCAGTTGTAAAAAATACGGTCACGAAGGCGGTGCGGCATGAACGAAAAGATTTTTTGTGATCCCTTTGCAAAAAGCGGAGAGATGGTAAACGAAACCGTTATGCTCATGGAGAAAGCGGGAAAATGTTGGGGTGAACTGCTGTTTTCTCCGAAAAAAATAGAGGGCGTTTATAATTCGGCGCGAACGGTTCGTTACCGTGAAGGCGTCGATTATCAAATCGAGGGCAGGAGGATAACGGTACTGCCGGGATCTTCCATGCCTTATCTGACATGGGAACAGTACAATGGCAGGGATCTCCCCGCACAAATTCTGCAAGATATGCAGAAATATAATTTCAAAATTGTGTATTCAGACGGGCCTTTTTTGTTTTCGCATCAAATAAGCGTTGATTATGATTACGACGCTTCTGAAGATTTTTTTGCGGAGCTGGAAGCGCTGCGTCCAGAAAATAAAGCGGAGTTGTTTCCTGCGTTTTCAAAGAAATGCAAAGAGGGCGGACGTATACAAATTTTATGGTACGGTGACAGTATTTCGGTCGGGCATGATTCCAGCGGCTTTAATCATATCGCTCCTTTTCTTCCGCCGATGGCGGAGTTTGTCAGACAAAAGATAGCGGCGTTTACAGGAGCGGAAACGGTGTTGGATAATCAGTCGCTGGCGGGCATGACAAGCGGTTGGGCCGTTGAAAATGCATCGGAGCGTCTTTCAGGCAAAAAACCGGATCTTGCGGTGTTTGCTTGGGGAATGAACGATGGTACGGGATGGGTCTCTCCCACGCAGTTTCAGAAAAATATTCTGCAGTTGACAGAATATCTGCCTTGTTCCGAATTTTTGTTGGTAGGGCCGATGCTCCCGAATGCGGACAGCGGATTCCGCCATTGCCAGCTGGATTATTCGGATGCGCTGTCTGCGTTGGAAAAAGTATCTGTCGGGTTTGTCGATATGGGGAAGTTTCACCAAAAATTGCTGGAACGAAAAAAGTTTATTGATATTTCATCCAACAATATCAATCATCCGAATGATTTTATGATTCGATGTTATGCGTGGCGTATACTCAAAACGTTGGGAATGGCGGGAGATTGAAATGATAGAAGAAAAACTGTTCGATCAGGGGGAAATTGAACAATATTACCGCGGCTTTTCCGTGGCAGGGGAAAGAAAAGAAGGTTTGGCTGAAAATATAACTCCTGTTTTTTTTGACAGTGTGCCTTATTGCGGGAAACGGACAAGTACATTTGCGTATCTGGCGGTGCCTGAACAAAAAGCGGCGAAAAGGTATCCGGCAATCGTTCTTGTGCATGGCGGAAACGGCAAAGCCGAGCATGAATGGGCTTTTGAATGGGCAAAGCACGGATATGTGGCGATAGCGATCGATATCAATGCGCAGATGTACACATCAGCAGGCGGTGATTTTACGGAGAACCCATCCGGCGGCCCGAAAGGGTACGGATCGTTCGATCAGATGAACGGCGACCTGAAAGATACATGGGCATATCACAGCACGGCAAATGCGATTCTGGCAAAAAAGCTTTTAGAAAGTCTGGATTATGTGGATGCAGAAAAGATCGGGATCGCAGGCATCTCGTGGGGCGGATTTATAACATATCTCACGGCGGCCAATTGCCGCGGTTTTTCATTCTGCAGCGTTTCATATACTTCGGCATTTTTGTATAAAGATCGGAAATGGAAGGAGGAAGGGCTGACTCCGGACAGGATGGGAGAAAAAAATTCCAATACGTGGGTCGAAAATCTGGACCCCAGCCGCTATATTCCGCAAATACATATCCCGACTCTTCTGATCCGCGGAGCAGATGATATATGTTTTGATTGCGGATTGTGGAATCGAACGGCGGAACTGTTTGCAATCAGCCCTGTTTTGTCTTTGCACAGTACG
>USSJ01000085.1 GCA_900557285.1 uncultured Clostridia bacterium
CGTCGTTCTCAAAAACGGAAAATTCGTCAACGTGTTCACGGGCGAGATTTGCGAGGGCGACATCGCGATCGAGGGCGGCAAGATCGCGGGTTTCGGCAGCTATGAAGGGGAGCGCGAGATCGACATCGCGGGCAAGATCGCTGTCCCCGGGCTCATCGACGCGCACGTTCACATCGAGAGTTCTCAGCTCTCTCCCGAGGAGTTCGCGCGCCTTGTCCTGCCGCGCGGCACGACCACCGTCATCGCCGATCCCCACGAGATCACCAACGTCTGCGGTATAGAGGGCGCGAGGTATATTGCCGAGGCTTCGGCGGGCACCCCGCTCGAAGTGCACGTCATGCTGCCTTCCTGCGTGCCAGCAACGCCCTTCGAAACGAGCGGAGCCGTCATCACGGGCGAGGATACAGAAAAATATATCCGCGAAGATTTCGTATTCGGTCTGGGCGAATTCATGAATTATCCGGGCGTGATCTATAAGGATGCGGAGTGTATTAAGAAGCTGGAGGCGGCGAGAGCGGCAAACCGTGTGATCGACGGGCATGCGCCGTCGACGAGCGGCAAGGGATTGAATGCCTATATCAGTGCAGGGATCAGCACCGATCATGAATGTATCGGGCCGGAAGAAGCGGCGGAAAAGGTATCCAAGGGAATGTATGTACACCTGCGCGAAGGTTCTGCGACGCGCAATGTGGCGGCGAATTGCAAAGCGGTGACTGCGGCGAATCTGCGTCGTTTTATGATGTGTACGGATGACCGTCATGCGGCGGATATCAAAGGCAAAGGCCATCTGGACAATGCCTTGCGCGTTGCGGTGAAAGCGGGGCTGGATCCTGTGTGGGCGGTCACGGCGGCGACATTGAATACGGCGGAATGCTATCGTTTGTATGGAAAAGGTGCGATTGCTCCGGGATATGACGCGGATATTGCCGTATTTGATGATTTGAAGGATTTCAAATGTTCGTACACCTTTAAAAAGGGAAAACTGGTCGCAAAAGACGGCGAAGCGCTGTTTGACGCAGGGGAAAAGTTTTTGCCGGATGCCGTCAAGAATACCGTGCATATCGGACAGGTTTCGGCGGATTCTTTCAAACTCGGTTTGAAAGGGAAAAAAGCGAATGTGATACGTCTTATCAGCAACAATGTTGTGACCGAGCGCGTTGTGCGTGTAGTGGAGAGCAAGGATGGGGACGTTGTTCTGCAGGGTACAGATTTGCTGAAAATGGCGGTCGTGGAGCGGCATCATAAGACGGGAAATATCGGGATCGGATTGCTGGAAGGGTATGGCTTGAAAAACGGCGCGATCGCGCTTACGATCGCGCATGATTCGCACAACATCATGGTGCTGGGCGACAACAATGCGGACATGGCTTCTGCGGTGGAAGAGATCCGCAAAATCGGCGGCGGCATGGTGACGGTGCAGGGCAAAGAGATCCATTCTCTGCCGTTGGACATTGCAGGGCTTATGAGTTCGTTGCCCGCGGAAGAATACATTCGCCGTTCGGAAGAATTATTGGAAATCGCGTACGGGATGGGTATCTCCCGTGAATTTGAAGCGTTTATGAGTTTATCGTTTTTAGCGCTTCTCGTAATTCCCGATATCAAACTTTCGGACAGAGGATTGTTTGACGTTACAAAGTTTTCGTTTATGAGCATCGATGCGGAATGATCCTGTTCAGGATTTGAATCTCCGATAGCGGTGCAAAGATAAGAATTCTAAAGCCCGTCGGCGCAAAATTTGCGCCGACGGGCTTTTCGCAAAGTAAACCGAAAGGGCTGTCCGCGCCGTTCTTGCGCGGACAGCCCTTTCGGCAAAAGCGGAGGCTCAAGGTTCAAAGACAGGGTTTAGGTGGTAAAAGCAGACTGTTTACGGGGCGTGAGCGGGGGGGGGTGGGTGAGTGCGTTTTTTACAAAGAGCGCTATTTTTCGAGGAAAAACAGCAGAATTTTCGGAATGCGGTGTGATAAAATGAATGCTGAAATAAACGAGGCGGAGAAGAAGGAAGGTGGCGCGGAAAATCGTGATCACGTCGGGCAAAGGCGGCGTGGGGAAAACGGCGGTATCGGTGAATCTCGGGATGCGGCTTTCGGAGATGGGGGAACGGGTGATTCTGGCAGATACCGATTTCGGTCTCAATAATATAGATGTGGTCTGCGGCGTGGAAGAGTCTGTGACGTACGATATTGTGGACGTGATCGAAGGCAGATGCCGTGCGACGCAGGCGCTTTTGCGGCATCCCGAATTTCCGAATCTGTTTCTGATGGCGTCCAACCATACAGACCCGAATAAATACATATCGCCGCAGGCGGTGCGGCTGGTGCTGGATTCTCTGGCGCCGCGTTACGATTATATTCTGATCGATGCTCCACCTACATTGGGAGGATGGGTCATGAATATCCTGTGTGCTTCCGATCAGGTGATCATTCCGGTAGAGGCCAGCCCGTGGCGGCGAACGAGGCGCTCGTCGTAACCACGCCGCACGTATCGTCCTTGCGGGACGCGGATAAAGTCATCTCCGTTCTGAAAAGTTATCGTCTGAAGAGTGTGGATCTTGTGGTAAATATGGTGCGCGGCGATTTGGTTGCGGACGGAGAAATCTTGTCGCCCGGAGAGATAGCGGAAATCCTGAAAATTCCGTTGATCGGCATTGTTCCGCAGGAAGACGGGGTTTTTTTGGGAGAACGTCAGGGAAGCGCGCAGAAAGCATTCAAAATGTTGGCGGCGAATCTTCAGAAAGGGACGCGCAAACTGTACAATGCAACGGGAAAATACAACGGATTTTTCGGCAGTATCCGCCGTTCATTGAAGAAAAGTCTGTAACGGCAGGGCGCTGCAACGTTTTTTTCGTGGTAAACAATAAAAATTGAAAGGAATTTGTAAAAATTTTCAGAATACGTTCTTTTCAATTCCGTACAAATGCAGGGCATGACCGTGTGTCAGAAGGAAAATGAAATTGACGATAAAGTCGAGAACGACGAGGACGGTCAGGATCCGGACGACCTTTTGTTTCACGCGGGTAGGCACGCGGTCGGCGAGCGTATAGAGCGGTTTCCAAAGCAGCGACATTCCGACGGTCAGAAGCAATCCCCAAAGCAAAGTCTGGCTTACGCAGATACTTCCGCAAAGCTGGAAAGTATGGTAACCGTAGTCCCAAAGCGGGTTGTTCAGTCCTCTGGAAAATATAACGCCGACAAAAAGTTCCAAAGCGGTCGGCGGAATCATGACGAGCAGAAAGTAGAGAAGATATAAAAGAATTTTCAGGCAAACGCGGCGTTCGGCGGGGAGATCGGCGGTACGTTGAAACAGGGATCTCAGTCGGCCGTCCTGCGGGGTCCCGAATAACACATACGTCAGGATAACCGTGCTTCCGTAGATGGTGCATAGGGGAAGCGTGAGGAATCCCCGGTCGAGGATGCGTCCCCACATATTCAGAAAAAAGATCGTTTCTCCGCACCAGCCGAAAAAGGAAAGCAGATAAAACAGCAGTGCCAGGTTGTAAGCGGATTCCATCCGCGCGGAAATTGCTTTCATATGCTGAAGTTTGTGCAAAACAAAATGTTTTATAGCCGACGGGAGGAAATTATGAGAAGACTAAGGGATCACGCGTTACGGACGAGGCTTGTCCTGGAACGCGAAACACAGCCATTGACCGAAGAGTGCCGCGAAGTGATCGCACAGGATCTGGCAAGGACGCTCGGCGAATATTTTGAACTTGCGGGGGACGTCCGTCTCAAAGTGACGCGCGGCGAAACGATCACGATCTCCATAGAGGCGCATGCACTAAGCGTTCTTCCGTTCGGAGTGGTACGGGGCGGAGGACTATGATCGCGGGCTTTTTGCGGCGATCGCCGTCGATTCGGTAAAGAGAAAAAATTCTACATATTGAATCAAAATTTGTGCAAAATATACAAGATATAGTGTTTTCATCAAAACTGTTGCAAAAGCGGCAGTTTTTTTTGTTGAACGTGATATAATAATGGAGAATTCAAAAAAGAAGGGGTTTAGTGTTATGCAGGTAATCAAAAGAGACGGTGCCGTTGCAGAATACGACAGGGCAAAAATAGCGATTGCGATCGGCAAAGCGAATGCGGAGATGGCTTCGGCGTCGCAGCGAGCGACGGGAGAAGAAATTGAAGAGATCCTGGCGAGCATCGAAAGCAAAAAGAAAAAGAGAATGCTGGTTGAGGACATTCAGGATCTGATCGAAGAGAAGCTGATGGAGCAGGGGCATTACGAACTTGCGAAAACCTATATAATTTATCGTTACAACCGTGCATTGGTGCGCAAAGCGAACACGACGGACGAAGCGATCCTGAGTCTGATCCATAATTCGAACAAGGATGTGATGGAAGAAAATTCCAACAAGAACGCTTTGGCGGCGGCGACGCAGCGCGATCTGATCGCGGGGGAAGTTTCGAAAGACCTTACGCGCCGTATTTTATTGCCGGAGAAGATTTCCAAGGCGCATGATGAAGGGATCCTGCATTTCCATGACGCCGATTATTTTATCCAGCCGATTTTCAACTGCTGCCTGATCAATATCGGGGACATGCTGGATAACGGCACGGTAATGAACGGAAAACTTATCGAAAGCCCGAAGAGCTTTCAGGTTGCCTGCACGGTTGTGACGCAGATCATTGCGGCGGTAGCGTGTTCGCAGTACGGCGGGCAGTCGGTGGATATACGGCATTTAGGCAAATATCTGCGCAAGAGCCGTGAAAAATTTGAAAAACATTTCCGTCAGGCTTGCCCTGAATTGAGTGATGCCGAGATCAAAAAGCTTGTCGAAGATCGGATTCAGGATGAGCTGCGCAGCGGAGTACAGACGATCCAGTATCAGATTAATACGCTGATGACGACGAACGGACAGTCCCCGTTTGTGACGCTGTTCTTATATCTGGATAAAGATGACGAATATCTGGGAGAGAATGCACAGATCATCATGGAGATCCTGCGGCAGCGTTATGAAGGGATCAAGAATGAGAAGGGCGTGTATGTGACGCCTGCGTTCCCGAAACTTGTGTATGTTCTGGACGAGATCAACTGTCTCAAAGGCGGAAAATACGACTATATCACGGAATTTGCGGTGAAATGTTCATCCAAACGGCTGTATCCCGATTATATTTCGGCAAAGAAGATGCGTGAAATTTATGAAGGCAACGTATTCAGCCCGATGGGATGCCGTTCATTCCTTTCGCCCTGGAAGGATGAAAACGGGAATTATAAATTTGAAGGCAGATTCAATCAGGGCGTGGTATCCATCAATCTGCCGCAGATCGGGATTCTGGCAAAAGGGGACGAGAAGAAATTCTGGGAGCTCTTTGACGAGAGGCTGGAACTTTGCCGTGAAGCGCTGATGGTCCGCCACCGCGCTTTGCTGGGTACAAAGTCGGATGTCAGCCCGATCCATTGGCAGTACGGAGCGATCGCGCGCCTGGAAAAGGGAGAGGTGATCGACAAACTTCTCTTCAACGGTTACAGCACTTTGTCGCTCGGGTATATCGGGCTGTACGAAGTGACGAAGCTGATGAAGGGCGTATCGCAGACGGAGCCGGAAGGAGAAGAGTTTGCCGTGCGCGTCATGCAGCATATGCGCGATAAGACGGACGAATGGAAGAAAGAAACGGGACTCGGATTTGCATTGTACGGTACGCCGGCGGAATCGTTGTGCTATCGGTTTGCGCGGATCGACAAAGAGAGATTCGGCACCATCGAAGACGTTACGGACAAAGGGTATTATACGAATTCATACCATGTGGACGTGCGGGAGCATATCGATGCGTTCTCGAAATTCTCCTTTGAAGCGCAATTCCAGAAGATTTCTTCGGGCGGATGTATTTCGTATGTGGAAATACCCAACATGCAGAACAATCTGGAAGCGATGCAGGAGATCGTGAGATTTATTTACGACAACATTCAGTACGCGGAGTTCAATACGAAGAGCGATTATTGTCACGTATGCG
>USSJ01000086.1 GCA_900557285.1 uncultured Clostridia bacterium
CACTTTATCCGTCACCGTAAACGTGGAATCATCCTTATTCGCCGTACCCACGAACCATACGTTCTGCGGGATCACCACCGAACATCCGTCCAGCTTCACGGGCAGGATACCGCCCGTCGAAACAGGCATCAGCTCGATCTTCCACTGGCTTTCATCCAGCTCGAGAACGGAAAGAAAATCCGCAAAATAATACTCGATCCTCGACAGGTTCATTTCGTCCAGTACCATCAGGTTGATCTCATCCGTCTGGTAATTCGCCTGATACAGCGCGCGCAAAAACGGCGTTTCCTTGAATTTCCCAACAAAATCATTGTAATAGCCGAGAATGTCGCTGCGATCTTTCCACGACGCCTGCACCGACGTAAAGCATACGTTCGTGCCCGCGTATTCCGCAAAATATTTCGGAAGAGACGTTTTACCTGTCCCCGAAAGACCTTCCAGGATCATAAAGTGCGAACAGGCAAGCCCGCTGACAAACGCGCGCAGCGTTTCCATCGTGTAAAACATGCCCTTGCTTTCCAGATACATATTGAATCCGTCGCAAAGCTGCCTTAGCGTCACATTCACCGAAGCCTGCGGATGGTACGGGTATTTCAGATATTCCTTGTCCATTTCCGTCAGGTCGGGGAAAATGATGCCCGGCGCCTCTTTTTTATCCTTCTTCTCTTTCTTTTCCTCTTCCTTTTCCAGTTCTTTGCGCAGTTCTTTCGAGCGGTTGCGCTGTGAAAGTTTTACTTTCGGAACGCTGTCCTTGCGCGTTGCCACCGCGTATGCATAGTTCAGCAGGTAACAAAAACCGACGCACAGTACAAAAATTGCAAGCGCAACGATGAAATTCACAAAATCCAACGCAAAAAATGCAACCCTTTGGTGCAATGCAGCATACATTACGACCGTCGCAAACACCATGGCCATCGTCGGAATAAACGTAAATACCCACAGTCTTGCGTCCATGTCGTAATACTCGCCCGATTCATCCGAACGCGCGTTCAGGACAAAGATGATCACTGCCCATTGCACGATCGCAATCGCAGCCAGAATCGCAAGCAGATACCACGATTCCGCTTTGATCGGGTACACGTCGAAAACGCTCAGCAAAATCAGAACGAAACAGGAAACAGCAAGAAAAATCAGCAGTTTCAAACCATTTTCGCACGTCATTTTCGTAATCTTTTTCATAATCAGACTCCTTCATACATCTCTTTTCAATCTATCATCATACGCACCCGCCTTGCGGCGGAAATGCGGTTTAATCATCAAACAAACTCATCAATTCCGTTATATCCGTAATCCCCTTTAAAACAAGTTTTTTGCAGCTGTCCCAAAGATTGACCATTCCGCCTTCTTCCGCCAATGAACGCAATTCTTCCAGAGGAGCTCCGCTCGTCACGGCCGCCTTGATCTTGTCGCTCATGTACATGATCTCATGCACCGCAATGCGCCCCTTGTATCCCGTGTTGTTGCAGAACTGGCAGCCCTGCGGGCGGAAAATACTCGCAGGCTCGCTCAGGCCTAAGATCTTCATCTCCGATTCCGTCGTTCTGCCGCGCTTCTTGCAGGCGGGACACAATCTCTTGACCAGTCGCTGCGCGATCACGCCGACTACGGCGTCCGCCACGAGATAATCGGTCACTTTCATGTCCTCCAGACGGATGATCGCACCCGGCGCGTCGTTGGTGTGCAGCGTCGAAAACACCAAATGCCCCGTGATCGCGGCGCGCACCGCGATCTCCGCCGTGTCTTCATCACGGATCTCGCCGACCATGATGATGTCCGGGTCCTGACGCAGAATACTGCGCAGCGCGCTCGCAAACGTCAGATTTGCTTTGGTATTCACCTGCACCTGGTTGATCCCGTGCATCGTGTATTCCACAGGATCTTCGACCGTGATGACGTTCACCGTCGGACGGTTGATCTCTTTCAGGAACGAGTACAGCGTCGTCGACTTTCCGCAACCCGTAGGCCCCGTCAAAAGGACGATCCCGTAGGAATGCGCCAGTATTTTATCGATAACGGCATTCTCTTCCGCCGTAAAGCCCAAATCGCTGCGCGTAAAATTGAATGCGCTCTTGTCCAGGACACGGATAACAAACTTTTCGCCATAAACGGTCGGCAATGTGGATACACGGAAATCGTAATCGGTATCGTTGATCGTCATGCTGATACGCCCGTCCTGCGGCAGACGCCTTTCCGCGATCGAAATTCCCGAAAGGATCTTCAACCGCGCACAGATCGCAGGATAGCTCTCGATGGGAAATTCCGCGCGGATCTGCAGATCCCCGTCGATACGGTAACGCACTTTGACCGTCTTTTCAAAAGGCTCGATGTGTATATCGCTCGCACGGAACGGCACCGCTTCCTTGATGATCGAATCCACCAACCGCACGGACGGATTGTTGATCACGTCCTCGTCTTTGTCGATGATCCCCATCGGCAAACCTTTCGCCGAATCCACCAGTTCCTTGTCTTTCGCCCGCTGCAGATCTTCCAGCGCCGTCGCCGTCGACTGCACCGCCACGATCGAATCGATGAATATATCGATCTGTACCGCCGGCACCAGTATAAAATCCATCGGCCCCACATATACCTGGCTCAGCATCGACATCGCCGAAAAATCCAAGGGACGTGCGATCGCCACCAGCATTTTCCCGCTCTTATCTTTCATCACCGGCACAAATTTGTGCTTGCGCAGGAACGCAAAGGTCACATTCTCCAAAAGAGACCTGTCGACCTCCAGCATATCCATTTCACAATACGGGAGACAGAAAAACTCACCCAGCGCCGCCAGTGCCGTTACCTGTGTACAATAGCCTTTCGCGATCATATAGTTTTCCACAGGCATATTCAAACGCATACAATCCTGATAGATCCCCTTCATCTGTTTGCGCTTGATGATCTTTTTATAGACGTAATATTGTAAGATTTCGTAATTCAGTTCCATATTTCTCCCCCGTCCGTCACAATGTATTCATCATCTGCAAGATAGGCGAATAAACCGTCATAAACAGAACGGCCACCGACGCGCCGATCAGACACAAAACCACAGGCTGAATAATTCCCGTCAATGCAGCGATCGAACGCTCGACCTGATTTTCAAAAAACGGCGCCGATCTTCCCAATACCGCTTCCAGTTCGCCCGTCCCTTCACCGACCGATACCATCTGCACCAACATCGTCGGAAAAAGTTTATAGGTCTGCAGCGCCATCGTCAGGGTCATGCCCTGGCGCACGTCTTCCGTCGCGCGGTGAAACTGCGTCGCTACATAGGAATTGCCTAAAACCCTGCACGTTTCGTCCATCGCGTCCACGATATCCATTCCGCTGGAAACCAGCAGCGAAAACGCGCGGCAAAACCGCGCCGATACATTGTTCCGTACAATATTCCGCACGATCGGCATATGAAATTTGCATTTATCCCAGTAATACCTGCCTTTCGGCGTCCGCAAAAAAACGATCCACAAAATAACAATCGCAAGCAAAACCAATATGATCGTCTTCCAGTGTCCTTGAAAATAAATCCCGAAATCATTCAAAGCTACCATCAGCCCCGGCAATTCCACATCCATCTGCGCCAGCGCGTCCTTGAAAGACGGAATAATAAAAACAATGATGAGCACGATCACCGCCAACGCCATAAAGATCAGTACGCAGGGATAAGCGAGCGCCGAACGCATCTTGGCCCGCATTTTGCCTTCCGCTTCAAAGTAGTCCGCGATCGACACCAGCACCGTATCGATCGAACCGGATACTTCGCCGACCCGCACCATGCTCCGAAAAAACGGCGGAAACGCACGCTTGTGCTTTTCCATCGCTTCCGACAAGAGTTTCCCTGCCTTTACGTCCTCGTATACCATATCCAGCCCCCGCCGCAGATATGCGGTGTACGGCTGTCTGCGCAGAACCGCCAGCGAATCCACGATGGACGTGCCCGATGTGATCATGATCGCAAACTGACGGCAAAACGTAGACAGTTCGTTGACCGAGATCTTTCCGGTCAGGCTGAAAAAAGGATTCGGGGATTTATCGGAATCCACTTTCGCCGAAACAAGATACAGATTCTGCTTCGCGAGCTGTGCCCGAAGATCCTTTTCGTTTTCCGCCAAAAATGTACCCGTAAATTTTTTCCCGTATAAATTGATCGCACTATACTTATATTTTTTCACAAATGTTACCTCTCCCGACAGGCTCTCACTTCCGAGAATCAAAAGTTATGGTTCTTGTTGTAATGCCCCGCAAACAGGCATCCGTACAGATCCAGATTCTCTTTGATCTCCGGAACAAACTTTTCCGACGCCGAAAAAGGTCTGAATTCGATCCCTTCGCTCTCTTTTTGCTCCGCGTTTGCCAGTTCCAGCAGCGGATACAGCTCCGCCGGCATATTCACTACCACAAAATCCGGCTTGATCATATATTCCGTCAGCTCCGCCTGGCGCGCGTACAGCAAAATCCATTTCATGATGATACGGAAATTTTCGTAACGGATCCCCTGTTCCGTTTCCGGTATCTCGCGCATCATGAATTTCGGATAGCGTTTGGGCATTTTGCGGTAAACTTTGATCTTTTTCGGCTTGAAAATATTTTCTTCGCCGCTTTCTTCCGCATTTTCCTGCGCACCCGAAACGCCGTCCGTTTCCTGCGCGGCCGCTTCCGCCGCGCCGTCCGCCAAACGCCCTTCGTCGACTTCCTCCACCGAAAGTCCGCCTTCTTCGGGGATCTCGTCGTCCTGCTCGTCCCTGTCTTCTTCGTTCAGACTGTCCGCGGAAACCGCCAGACTGTCTTTTGCGTCCGCCGACGCCGCCGCCGTTTCCGCCTGCACTGTCCCCGAATATTCTCCCGCCTGCGATTCGTTATCCACCGCATAATCCGCGATCGTGGCGCCTTCGGGTATCACGGAAGGATCGGCGTCTACCGACTGCGTCAGCGCCTTTGCCCGCGCGATCTCCCGCGCGTTGATGACTGCGATCTCACCCATCTGGTGATCCGTCTGCATATATTCCGATTCCACTTTGTCGCTGCGCAGCAGTGCCGATCCGTGCGGGATCGTCGCAACGCCCTGCGTTTTTCCCTTGCCCGCCACGACGATCTCCGTGTAATCCGCGTGCATATCCGCAAAGACAAAACTCTTTCCGCGAAGCCGCGGCGCAAAATTCAGCGCACAATCCAGCAACGCATTGCCGCTGTACGTCGTCATCTTCGGGAATACTTTCACTTCCGTAAGAAGTTTGTAGATCTTGTTGATCAGTTTTTTATCAAAATAGATCGCCCCGTAGATCGTGTACTGCTTATTCTGCAAAAGCACATACTGGTTGATCTTCTTTCCGCGCTGTCTGCCTTCGTAAAGATTGTTCATCTCCGTTTCCAGCGCCTGCTGCGATTTCGCCTTTGCCATGTTCGGAAGATTGAACGTTTCAAACCCGACCGCCCTGTCCGGCAAAATCACAAACGCCGATAAATTCCGCAGCGACGGCTTGCGCTGAAAATATTCTTCCAGCAATTTCTGAGCTTCCTCGAAAAATTCATCCGAAAATATGCAGGTGCTGAAATGCAGATATTCCACTTCCGCCTTGTCCGTCGCCTTTTCCGCATTCATGATCCGGATGTTGCTGTTTTGCATATCAAAGCCGACAAATAATTTCATAATCCTTTTCCCTCTGTCTTCTCACGATCGAAGCGCTACCCGATCCCTTTTATTTTCTCACATAAACAGCGCCAGATATCCGTCGACAAGCGCATTTCCGAACAGCATCGCCGCAAATACGCCCAGCGCCAGGTACGGGGCAAACGCAAATTCTTCCGAGCCGTTGCCAAGTCCCTCCCGCCCTGAACGGATAAAAATTTTGCGCAGAACAATGTCCGCCAACGCCACAACAATCGCAAATACAATGGACGCGATCGTCGCTTTCCCCCCAAG
>USSJ01000087.1 GCA_900557285.1 uncultured Clostridia bacterium
CTCCCTGCAAACTTTTGAACCAACTGTCGTATTGCTCCTGATTCATGGAGGAAATCGTTACCCAATATTTCAGGTCTTGCTCTCCCGTTATCTTATAAGAATACGAAAACATTCCGGTATCCGGTTCAAACAAAATCTGTTTTATAAGGCTTACTTCACAAGGAAAGGATGCGGGCACCGCGATCTGCCTGTATTGGGCAAGGGCTTCGACCGAGGACAAAAGTTCGAGCCGCGGACTCAGCTCGTTCGCGTCGTACAAAAACCAAAATTCGCCGCGGCAAGAATCTTCCGTACCGTTCAGAAAAATGTCCAGTTTGCTGCTTCGGACAGAAGTATTCGTAAACGTGCCGAAAGTATACTCCAACCGCAGATATAGTTTTGTTCGGTACTCCGCTTCGATCGACGATAAATCCAAAACGAAATACTTCTTTCCCGCAATTTTGATCGCCGAGAGCCGCTCTCCGAAGGCGCTCGCATTCTCCAATGCCCCGTTTGCGTCGCGTACATACAGCTGTTGTATATATCGATCAGGTGCGGAAATGCGCTCGTTGACGTTTACTTCCAGTAAAACGGTATCGCAATTGTTTGTGCTGTCCGCAAAGACAGATTTCAGATACACATAAGTGTTTTCAATCGACGAAGACTTATCGACGTGCTCCATGCTGAAATCGCCCATGCCGCTCACGGTAAAATCGGGATAAACGAAAGACGATTCCCCGATCAATTTTGAAAAATCAAATTCGATGCGGTACTCGCCCGCCGCCGCAGGCAAAAGTTCTGTGTCTGCGCCGTTTACCTTAATCGAAAGCGCCCCTTCCATTTTAACGCCGTATGCGCCTTCGTACTCGGGATTCGTACAGGCATAAAAGTCCGTTTGCACCAACTCTCCGTTTTCTTCGGTCAGTTCATAGCCGTAAAACAGGACATAAAAGACATCGTCCGTCTCTTTGTCGAACAGCAACGTGACTGCGTTGTCTGAAACCGACTCAAACGTTACCGTTCCGTACTTGTTCGTATATACGCCGCCGACGCCTTTCCACCAGGGAGAATCGCCATCGGGAAACATATCCCCTCCGTCCGGAGCTGCGGCAGGTGTAAATACAAACATCAAAACAGGCAGAACGATACAAAAGCACAGGACAAAACTTGCCGCCGCACTGATCAGTCGCATATAAAAATCCCTTTTTCTCTTGGCAAAATATTTTTCCGCCTGCGCCTCTTCCGCCTCATATATTATACTTTCGTCGATACGCCCGATTGCATTCAGTATCTTGGAATTCATACTTCGAACTCCTCCTTGATCAAATAGACTTTCAGTTTTTTCCGTATCCTCGAAAGTTTTACCGTCACCGCGTTGACGCTCATTCCCGCCAATGCCGCAATATCTTCCATTGTATCCGTGTAAAAATATCTTCGGCCAAATAAAATTCTGGACTTTTTATCCGATTTTCTTAAAAATGCCTCGATAGCCCGCGCCAATTCCCGTTCTTCTATTTCAGGCACATTGTTATCCGGCAAGATCTCCAAAAGTTCCTCGTCCAACGGAATAAGCACGGCATTTCGCTTCTGCGCCTTCCTTTTGTCTACCAAATTCAAAGAAAGGTTGCGGACAATTTTACATAGGTATGCGCAAAAATAATTCGGCCGATCGGGCGGGATCTGATTCCATGCCGCAAGGTATGTATCGTCCACACATTCCTCCGTTTCCGAATAATCCTGCGTAATGCAGTAGGACAATCGGCTCAGCTCTTTGCCGTATTTGTGATCGGTTTCCCGAATCGCCCGCTCTTCCCTGGCAAAATATAAATCGAGTATATCGCTGTCTTCCATTCTCTCCCCTTTTATCCCTTCATTCTATAAGTAAGTTTTTTTTGCAAAACCTTTCACTTGAAATCAAAATTTTTTGATTTTATCTTTCCCTTTCCCGTGCAAAAAATCAAATTGCTTGACAGACCTCTGTGTTTTCGTTTAAAATAAAATATGAATTATTCTGTATTTTTATACAAAAAGGAGGTTCCGATGAATCTGAACGGTGCGGAGATACTTATCCGCTGTTTAAAGGAACAGAATGTCGACACCGTATTCGGTTATCCGGGCGGGTGTGTACTGGACATCTATGATGCGATCTACCGGGACGGATCGCTCCGCCATATTCTGACGGCACACGAACAAGGCGCGGCGCACGCCGCCGACGGGTATGCCCGTGCGACGGGAAAAACGGGCGTTTGCATTGCCACATCCGGGCCGGGCGCGACCAACCTCGTTACCGGTATCGCCACCGCGTATATGGACAGCGTTCCGCTGGTTGCGATCACGGGAAACGTTACGGTTTCCAATCTCGGGCGCGACAGCTTTCAGGAAGTGGACATCGCGGGCATCACCATGCCGATCACCAAACACAACTATATCGTAAAGGACGTGAATAAACTTGCCGACACCATACGCGAGGCGTTTTACATAGCGGGTTCGGGCAGGAAAGGCCCCGTGCTGATCGACATTCCCAAAAATATTCAGACGGAGATCTGTGATTTCACACCCTCCTCTCCTTCGGAATACAAACCCAAAGCCGTGAATGCGGCGTCGCTCAGCGCGGTCTGCGCCGCGCTGGAACGCGCGAAGCGCCCGCTCATCCTTGCGGGCGGCGGATGTATCGGTTCGAACGCATCCGAAAACCTGTTCTTGTTCGCAAAACGTCTGCAGGCGCCCGTCTGCTCCACACTGATGGGGTTGGGCTCCTACCCCGCTTCCGACGAACAGTTTCTCGGCATGATCGGTATGCACGGCACGGACGCCGCCGCAAAGGCATTCCGCCGCGCGGATACCGTGATCGCCTGCGGCATGCGCTTTTCCGACCGCGTTGCGGGAAACCGCATCCGATTCGGCGAAAACAAAACCATCATTCAGTTTGACATCGACGCGGCGGAAATCGACAAAAACGTGCAGACCGATCTCTCCGTCATGGCGGACATCGACGAAATTTTCAAGGCACTTCTTCCCGTTCTCGCACAGGGCGAACGCAAAGAATGGCTCAAAGAAATTGCGGCTTACAAAGAATACGAGACCAACCATTTCAACTGCCGCCTGCCCGCTTTCAAGATCATTTCCGCGCTTCGCTCTTTCACCGACGCGGACACGCGCATCGCGACCGACGTCGGACAGCACCAGATGTGGACGGCGCAGTATTACCCCTTCGAAAAACCGCGCACCTTTATCACGAGCGGCGGCCTCGGTACCATGGGATTCGGTATGGGCGCGGCAATCGGAGCCTGCATCGGGAGCAAGAAGAAAACGGTCCTTGTTACGGGTGACGGATCTTTCCACATGAACCTTAACGAACTGTGTACGGCGGTATCGCAGAATCTGCCCCTTATCATTCTGCTCATGGACAACAACTGTCTGGGCATGGTACGGCAATGGCAGACGCTATTTTACCAGAAACGCTATTCGCAGACCACACTCGACCGAAAAACCGATTACGTGCGGCTGGCGGAAGCGTTCGGCGCAACGGGACTGACGATTGCAGGAGAAAAAGACATTCAGCCCGTCCTGAAAAAGGCGTTTGCGGCGGAAGGGCCCGTGCTCGTGGACTGCAAGATCGGCATCGACGACAAAGTTCTGCCCATGATCGCACCGGGAAAATCCTTCGAAGACATCATCACAAATCTGGATTAAAGGAGACGAAAGCATGAAAAGATACACCATTACGGCGCTCGTTTCCAACAAGAGCGGCGTTCTCACGCGCATTTCCGGATTGTTCGCGCGGCGCGGTTTCAACATCGAAAGCCTGTGCGCCTGCACAACGGAAAACGAGGCGCTCTCGCGCATGACCATCGTTCTCAACGGAGACGAATACATTCTCGCGCAACTGACAAAACAGCTCGATAAACTCATCGACGTGAAAAAGATCGCGCTCGCAAACGAAGATGAATCCATCTACCGCGAACTTTTACTGGTCAAGGTTTCCGCTCCCGCCCAAAAGCGTTCACAGATCATCGAGATCAAGGACGTCTATAAGGCGAAGATCGTCGACCTCTCCCCCGAAACGCTCATTTTAGAGATCACGGGCGAACCCAACAAACTGGACGGATTCATCAAAGTCATCGAGCCTTACGGCATCCTCGAAATGGCGCGGACAGGCACAACGGCCCTCTCCCGCGGCGAAAAGTGTCTCAACGATCTGACCGATTACAACGAACTGATCTGAAACCGCAAAAATTCTTCAATGCCTGCAAATATTTTCGGCGATACGGCAGCATGTATGCCGTCAAACCGGATTTGATTCAATAAAAATTTACGCGCCGCGCTTGATCCGACGCGCGCGAAGGAGTACGGATATGAATAATATTTTTTCGGAAGGAACCGCGATGTCTTCCCAGCGTTCGCTGATGCGCGCGCTCGGCTGGACGGACAGCGAAATGAAAAAGCCCATCATCGGGATCATCTGCGCGCAGAGCGAGATCATCCCCGGGCATATGTATCTCGACCGCATCGCGGAGGCGGTCAAGGAAGGCGTGCTCGCCGCGGGCGGAAAGCCCGTGATCGTGCCCTCCATCGGCGTCTGCGACGGCATCGCGATGGGGCATGCGGGGATGCGCTACTCCCTCCCCTCCCGCGAGATCATCGCCGACAGCGCCGAGATCCTCGCGCGCGCACACGCATTTTCGGGCGTCGTGTTCGTGGGCAACTGCGACAAGATCATCCCCGGCATGCTCATGGCTGCGGTACGCTTAAACCTGCCCGCCGCCTTTGTTTCGGGCGGGCCTATGCTCGCGGGGAAAATGCACGGACAGCGTCTGTCCCTTTCCTCCATGTTCGAAGCGGTCGGCACGTACAACGCGGGCAAGATCGATGAAAACGAACTGCACGAATACGAATGCACGGCCTGCCCTACCTGCGGCTCCTGCTCGGGCATGTTCACGGCGAACAGCCTTAACTGCCTGACCGAAGCGCTCGGCATCGCGCTCCCCGGCAACGGAACCATTCCCATGGTCTATTCGCGCCGTATCATGCTCGCCAAAGAAACGGGCGAAGCGGTCATGAATGCCGTGAAAAACAATATACGTCCCTCGGATATTCTGACGCCGAAAGCCATCCGCAACGCGGTTGCGGTCGACAACGCGATCGGCGCGTCCTCCAACAGCGTTTTGCATCTTTTGGCGGTTGCCAACGAGATGGGCATGAGCGAAAAAGATTTCTCGGTCGATACATTCAACGAAGTCAGCGCGAAAGTGCCGCATATCTGCAAACTTGCTCCGGCAGGGAAACATTACATCGAAGACCTCAACGAAGCGGGCGGGATTTCCGCCGTCATCCGTCAGCTGGAAGAAGCGGGACTGTTCGACGGCTCTGCCCTGACCGTTTCGGGGATCAGCCAGCATGAGCGCGTGAAAAACGCGCGCGTACTGGATGCGGAAGTGATCCGTCCCATCCATAACCCCTATTCCCCGACCGGCGGGCTCGCCATTCTCAAAGGAAACCTCGCGGCGGAAGGCGCCGTCGTCAAAAAAAGTGCGGTCGATGCCGCCATGCTCAAACACAGCGGCCCCGCCAAAGTATTTGACAGCGAAGAAGCCGCCATGGAAGCCATTTCCACGGGCAAGATCGTCAAAGGCGACGTGGTCGTCATCCGTTACGAAGGGCCGAAAGGCGGCCCCGGCATGCGCGAAATGCTGTCGCCGACTTCCGCGATCGTGGGAGCGGGACTCGGCGCCGACGTTGCACTGATCACGGACGGCAGATTTTCGGGCGCTACGCGCGGCGCGGCGATCGGGCACATCTGCCCCGAAGCGGCGGCGGGCGGCCCCATCGGCATTGTGCGCGACGGCGACATCATCGACATCGACATTGAAAAAGGCACGCTCGATCTGCGCATTTCCGATAAAGAAATGAAAGAACGTCTGGCGAATT
>USSJ01000088.1 GCA_900557285.1 uncultured Clostridia bacterium
AATGTTGCTCCGTCGGGCGCTTTTTCTTTATAAATGCCGTTTTAAGCCTCGGGACAACGTGGAACCGTAACATGATCGGCGAAGCCGGAATATATCGTTCGGCGGACAGCCGCCGCCCGGGCGGGACTGGCGGTATGGAACTTTCAGATTCGTTGTTTGCGCAGCTGAATCGGGCAGGCGTTGAAACCTGAAAAGTGGCGGCAAAAAGGAGAACGGCGAAGGCAAAGAAAAAAGGGACAGGCAGAAAACGGCAAGAAGGGCATGGTACAAGCCGCGAAAATCATATAGTAATGGTGACCGTATAGAAAGGAGGAAAGCCATGCTGTTTGATTTTTTATGTGCGATATTGGGGAAATTATTGTTTTTCACGGGGGCGATCGGCGGAAAGAGTTCGTTTCCGAAACCGTTGTCTGCGGAAGACGAAGCGAAATATCTGCGCCTGGCACGCGAGGGGGATAAATCGGCGAAAGATATGCTTGTAAGGCACAATATGCGATTGGTGGCGCATATTGTAAAGAAATACAGCGGGGCGGCGGAGACAGATGACCTGATTTCTGTGGGGAGCATCGGGCTGATCAAGGCCATCGACACGTACAAAGACGGAAAAGGCACGCAGCTGGCGACATATACGGCGCGATGCATTGAAAACGAGATATTGATGCTGATCCGCAGTAATAAAAAGCACAAGGGGAACGTGTACTTGTCGGATCCTGTGGGAGTAGATAAGGAAGGGAATGAACTCACGCTGATGGATCTGCTGTTTGAAAAGGAAGACGGCGTATTCAAGACGGTAGAGAACAAGCTGGTGAAGGAAAAATTCATGCGGCTTTTACGGCAGACGTTGACAGACCGCGAATATACGGTGCTTTGCCTGCGGTACGGGTTGAAAGGCGGAGCGCCGATGCCGCAGCGGGAAGTCGCTGTATTTTTAAAAATTTCGCGCTCCTATATTTCCAGAATCGAAAAGAGGGCGATCGAGAAAGTACGGGCAAACATGGATCGCAGCGATTACACGTAAAATTTTGCGGCGGCGTCGGAAGAACGAGGAAAAAGAGAGAAAAAGTGCGGGAAATGGATGCGGTGAGCGTCATTTTTTGGAAAAACCGTTTACAAAGGGGCGGTCACGTGGTATAATAAGACAAAAGAGAAGGCGCCTTACGGGCGCAAGGTGAGCCGCGGACAAGTCTGCGGCAGAGAAATTCGGTTTACTTTCGGGGGTGCGACATGCTCTGTACCAACTGCAAAAAAAGGGAAGCTACGCACACGGTATGCGAAAACGACGGGGAAGAACTGCACTTGTGCGACGGATGTTTCGAACGGTTGGGCGGCGCTGCGGCGTATCTGGGAGACGGGCCGGATTTTTTTGTTAATTTTCTGCCGCCCGAAAAAGACGTTACCCTGAAGTGTCCGATATGCGGGACGACCTTGTCGGATTATACGCGGACGGGGCTTGTGGGGTGTGCGGCATGTTATGACACGTTTCGGGAGGAGCTGATGCCCGTGATCCGCAGGATTCACGGCAAGACGCAGCATGAAGGGAAGCGGCCGCTCGGGAGCGGGAAGCTGTTTGAATTGCTGGACGCACTGAAAGGGCTCCGCACGGAGCTGGAACGGGCGCTGCGTGAAAAGAGAATGAAGGATGCGGAACGCATCAATCGTGACATTCGTGAGGTCAGCCGTATGATCAACGATGCGGGAGGCGAGAATGAATAATATCGAGAGTACGGTCGTATCGACGCGGGTGCGGCTTGCGCGGAATCTTGGCGATTATCCGTTTCCGTCGGCATTTAAGAATACGGCGCAGGGCAGGAAGGTGATCCGCAGGGTCTACGACGCGGCGGCACGGTTGCGCGGATTCCGTCTTTATACGATGAATGAAATCAGCGAAACGGTTGCGCAGTCGCTGTGCGACGATCATCTGATCAGCGCGGAACTTGCGGCGAACAAGGGTTGCGGGGCGGCGCTGATCGACGAGGAAGAAACCGATGCGGATGCGCCGCGCGGGAAATTTTCTCTGATGATCAATGAAGAAGATCATTTGCGGGAACAATACATTGTCAACGGACTGAACCTGCCTTTGGCGTACCGAAAAATATCGGCGGTGGATGACGAATTGTCGAAAGAGTTGCGCTTTGCCTTTGATTCGCAGCTCGGATATCTGACGGCTTGTCCGACCAATCTCGGAACGGGATTGCGCGCCTCGGTGATGTTGTTTTTGCCGGGACTGACGCGTATGCACAAAATGAACCGTCTGACGCGGGAGATATCGCGGCTGGGGCACACGGTAAGGGGCGTCTACGGGGAAGGCAGTACGGCGGAAGGATATATGTATCAGATCAGCAACGAAGTGACTTTAGGGGTGGACGAAGATTATATACTTTCGGAAGTACAGCGTGCCGTGTTGGAGATCGTAAATCTTGAGGCGCAGGCGCGGAAGGCTTTGCGGACGAGTGATTTTGTGGGAATGAAAGATGAATGTTGCCGAGCATACGGAGTTTTGTGCAATTGTGAGCAGATTTCGTACGGAGAATTTATTCAGCTTGCGTCGGCAGTGAAACTGGGGATTGCGTTGGATTTTCTGGAATCGCGGCGGTTTTCGGCGATGGACGAACTGATATCGGCGGTGCGGCCTTCCAATCTGAACCTTCTGGTCGACAAGCCGCTGACGGCGTCGGAGCGTGACATATGCAGGGCGGAGAAGTGCCGCGCGGCGCTGGCGGCTGTGCGCAGATGTAAATAAAATTTTTGAGAGCGGAGCGGGGAATGTACGACTTTAATAAATTTTCGATGAATCTTCAAAAGGCTTTGAAATTATCGGTGGATGCGGCGAAATATTACGGGAGCACGTATGTGGGGAGCGAACATGTGCTGTTCGGAATGCTCAACGTGCCGGAATGCCGTGCGTGCCGTATTTTGCGTTCGGCGGGGGTGACGGAACCGGAATATCGTTCGGTATTTGTGCGGACGCTGGATAAACGTACCAAGCTGACGGGCTTTACGCCGCGGACAAAGGGAATGTTTGATAAGGCCTGCGAATATGCGGTGGATCATGACGGCACGGGCGCGAGTGTGGGAAGCGAATATATGCTTCTGGCGATTTTGGCGGATGACGAATCGGTGGCGGTGCGGCTTTTGAGAATGCTCGGCATCGATATAGATGAATTGCTGTCGGCTCTGGATGCGGAAATGGGCGAACCGAAGCCCGATCCGGAACTGGATATGTACGAATTCCGCATACAGCGTGCGAGCCAGCAGGCGCATGAAGGCGCAGGTCAGGGAAAATCGGGCGGCGGACTCAATCTTCGGTTCGGGACGGATCTCACGCAAAAAGCGCGGGAGGGCAAGATCGACCCGGTCATCGGCAGAAAAAAGGAAATCGATAAAATTATTCAGGTTTTATCGCGCCGTACGAAAAACAATCCTGTCCTTGTCGGGGAACCGGGTGTCGGAAAGAGTGCCGTTGTGGAAGGGCTTGCGCAGGCGATCGTGCGCGGGGAAGTGCCCGATCTTTTATCGGGAAAAACGGTATTTTCCCTGGATCTTCCCGGAATGCTTGCGGGTGCGAAGTACCGCGGCGATTTTGAAGAACGTTTAAAAGAGAGTATCGAAGCGATCCAAAAAAGCGGCAACGTCATATTGTTTATCGACGAGATACACAATATTGTAGGTGCTGGCGCGAGTGCGGATAACAGTATGGATGCGGCGAATATTCTTAAACCCATGTTGGCGCGCGGAGAATTGCAGACGATCGGAGCGACGACACTGGACGAATATCGGAAATACATTGAAAAGGATCCTGCTCTGGAGCGCCGTTTTACGCCCGTGAACGTAGAGCAGCCGAGCGTGGAAGAAACGATCGAAATTTTACGCGGTTTGCGGGATAAATACGAAGCGCATCACAAAGTCACGATCAGCGACGATGCGATCGTAGCGGCGGCAAGCCTTTCCGATCGTTATATCACGGATCGTTTTTTGCCGGATAAGGCCATCGATCTGATCGATGAAGCGGCGAGCCGTGCGCGGCTGGACAGCTATAACGGCCCGGAAGGCATCAAGGAAAAAGAGCAGGAAATCGAACGTCTGACGGCAGAGAAAAACAAGGCAGTCCGCAAGGATGACTTTCTTGCCGCGCAGAATTTTCTGCAACAGATCAAGCAGACGGAAGGCGAGATCGCGAAGATCCGCGAAGACTGGGAAAAGACGCGCAAGGAAAGCCATGCGAGCATCGGAGCGGAAGATGTGGCAAAGATCGTGGCGAGCTGGACGGGGATCCCCGTTGTACGTCTGACGGAAGAAGAGAGCAAACGGCTTTTGCATCTGGAAGATGAATTGCATAAACGGGTGATCGGACAGGACGAAGCCGTGTCGGCGGTCGCAAAGGCGATCCGCCGCGCAAGGGCAGGATTAAAGGATCCGAACAGGCCGATCGGTTCATTTATTTTTGTCGGGCCTACGGGGGTCGGCAAAACGGAGCTTTGCAAAGCGCTGGCGGCGGCGATGTTCGGGGACGAGCGGCTGATGGTTCGCCTGGACATGAGCGAATTCATGGAAAAACATTCGGTGAGCAAGATCATCGGTGCGCCTCCGGGATATGTCGGCTTTGAAGATGCGGGCGGTCAGCTCACGGAGAAGATACGCCGTAAGCCTTATTCGGTAGTGCTTTTCGATGAAATCGAAAAGGCGCACCCGGACGTATTCAATATTCTTTTGCAGATCCTGGATGACGGACGGCTGAGCGACAGCAAGGGCCGCGTTGTCAGTTTCAAAAATACGATCATTATCATGACGAGCAATGTCGGGGCGGGGAAAGTCAACGAAATGCGTCGGCTTGGTTTTTCGGGCGGTGCCGAATCGGATGCGGACATGGCGGAATATGACCGCATGAAAGAAAAGATCACGGAAGAGCTGAAAACGCAGTTCAAACCCGAATTTCTGAACCGTGTGGACGAGATCATCATTTTCCACAAGCTGACCAGAGAGGATGCATCCAAAGTATGCGATCTGTTTTTGTCGGTGCTGTGCGAACGCCTGAAAAAGCGGGAAATAGAGCTTTCGGTGACGGAAGCGGCGAAGCAGCTGTTGCTGGACGAAGGTTACGATACGGTATACGGGGCGCGTCCGCTGCGCAGGGTGATACAGCGCCGCATGGAAGATGCGCTCAGCGAAGAAATTCTGGCAAATAAAGTATTGCCGGGACAGAAAGTCATGGCGGACGCAAAGGATGGAAAAATCCTGTTCCGCGCATTGAAATAGGAAGATCTTCAAACAGAAAGCGCCGGTTTTTTCGTTTTGTGAAAAGCCGTTGTTAAATAACATCAGGAGGGAAAGATTATGCGCATTGAAATCAGTGAAAAAAATTGCAAGGCGGGCGAAAAGCTTATCGGAGTAGTGGAGAAAAAAGTAGCAAAACTCGATAAGTATTTTGATGAGGATGCAATTTGCTCTGTATATCTGAAACAGGAAAACAAAATCAGTAAAACGGAACTCACGATTTATTATAAAGGCAACATGGTACGTGCAGAAGTTTCGGGCGATAATTTTTACGACAATATCGATGCCGTATTGCCGAAGATCGAACGGCAGATCTATAAACATAAGTCCAAGATCGAATCCAAACTGAAAAAAGATGCTTTTGTTGAAAAGCAGCTGTTTTTCCGGGATGAAGTTTTGCCGGAAAGTAAACTCGTGAAAACGAAGACGTTCCGGCTTACTCCCATGTCCGCAGAAGAGGCGGCTGATCAGTTGGATATGCTCGGCCATTCTTTTTATGTCTTTCAGGATTCCGAAACGGGAGAAGTAAGGGTCGTCTATCTGAGAGATGACGGGGGAATCGGACTTTTGATCCCCCAAAAAGCATAAAGACAAGTCGGGACAGTACCTGATTGAAAGCAGAGACCGCGAGGCTGA
>USSJ01000089.1 GCA_900557285.1 uncultured Clostridia bacterium
TGGCGACGGTCTGGCTGCCGCCCTGGGTCTTGACCCAGTTGGCAAGGCCCTGGGTAGCCTGCCGCACGACGTAGATGTTCATGCGGTTGGTGCCCGCGCCGATGACACCGCGAAGGCCTGCGGTGCCGAACTTCAGGGCCACAGCAAAGCGGTCCTGGATGGCAGCATCGTCGTCCTTAACGCTTTCCAGTTCGGGCTTCAGATCTGCATCGGCCAGGTCAGCCGCCAGCCAGCGGTCATACATTTCCTTATACATAAGTATATACACCTGCACTTTCTATGGTTGATACTATACTAAATATACCAACTTCTGTGCGGTGTGTCAATTGAATTTTGGCTATTTTTACCGATTTGTTGCTTTGGTTTTGCAGGGTGGCTTTCGTTCCGCGCCACCTTGCGGCGCTTCACTCGTTTTAACGGCTTTCTGCCTTTATGTGTTCCTTTTGGAGACCAAAAAAGGTAAGCCTAATGGAAGAATCCCATAATAAAAGGCCCTGCCGCAAGGCAGGCAGGGCCGGGCAAGCAGCAAATAGAACAATTCTTGCACCCCATTTCCACCACTTTTTGCCCCTTATATACCCAATAACTGCAAAAGTGGTATACCACTTTCTAACCACTTTTACAGTTTAATAAGTGGTTAAATATAACTTAGATATGTAATTTTTATAACCACTTATTGAGTTATTCAGTTGTATAAGGGGCGCAGGTGCTTTTCCCAAAAACCTATCGCAAAATAAATGCGTCCCACCATCCCGGCAGGGCGCATTGCTTGTTTGCTTTATTCGCCGGTCTCCTCTTCCAACACATGGGTGATGGTTTCAAGGTCGATCGGCTTGGGGATATAGCCGCTCATGCCCGCATCGTAGCACTTTTTGCGGTCGGCGGCAAAGGTGTTGGCCGTCATGGCAAAGATGGACACATCGTGGTCGGGACGGTCACTGGCGCGGATACGGCGGGTGGCCTCCACGCCGTCCATCACCGGCATCTGCATGTCCATGAACACCGCAAAATAGCTGCCGGGGGCCGACTTTTCAAACATTTCCACTGCCTTCTGCCCGTCCTCGGCCCAGTCCACTTTCAGACCAATGCTTTGCAGCAGCTCCACGGCGATCTCAGCGTTCAGGGCATTGTCCTCGGCCAGCAGCACCCGTTTGCCGGTAAAGTCGGCGGTGGTCTCCCCCGTCTTGTGCGGGGCCAGCACGGCGGCGCGCTGGGCGTCGTGTTGTTTTGTCTGATCCATAAGATCAATTTTCTCAGGGTTGCAGATTGTCTTATGCCCTGTGTGATTCTTGCGCAGGCGGTCGGCAGATGGGGCAATTTTATCAATCAGGAAGTCTACGGGCCGAAGGTTACCGATCCCGCATTGCAGTGGTTTCCGTTTTCCGTATTCATTGAGGACGTCGGAGAATGGCATTATGCGTTTTTCTTTTATGAAAGCATATTGGATCTGATCATCTTTGCGCTTTTGTTCACGCTGATGTGGAAGTTTGTGAAAAAACCGCACGGACTTGCGACGGCTGGATATTTCTTCGGATACGGATTGGTACGTTCGGTTATGGAACCGCTCCGCGATTCGCAGTTTATTCTCGGAAGCGAGGTGGCAGTGTCGCAGTTATTTGCGATGGGCATGGCTCTCGCGGGGATTCTGCTTTTTGTTGCGGTACTGTATTTCAACCGCAGAAAGTACGGGAGTGCGTTCGGTGCGGTCAGCGGAGAGCCGTTGGCGATTTTGCCGAAGTATTATACGCAGGAACAGCGGCGTAAGATGGAAGAAGAAAAGAAGAAAAAGCTGGCGGCGGCACAGAACGCAATGCAGGCAGGAAATGCTGCAACGGATGAACAAAAGAAATCGCAGGACGGAAGCGAGAAATGAAAAGCAAGTCGCGTAATCTGACGTTATTGACCGATCTGTATCAGCTGACGATGATGGACGGTTATCTGAAAAACGGAAAAGAAGGGGATGTGGCGGTATTTGATTTATTTTACCGCCGCAATAATGTGATCACCTATTCGGTTGCGGCAGGATTGGAACAGGCTGTCGATTATATTTTGAATATCCGCTTTGAAAAAGAGGATATCGAATACCTTCGTTCGCTGAATCTGTTTGACGAGCAGTTTTTGGAATATCTGAAAACGTTTCGTTTTACGGGGGATGTGTATGCCGTGCCGGAGGGTACTCTCGTATTTCCCGAAGAGCCGATCATAACGGTGCGAGCGCCCGTTCTGGAAGCGCAGTTTCTGGAGACAGCGCTTTTGAATATTGTCAATCATCAGACGTTGATCGCGTCCAAATCTTCGAAAGTTGCCTATGCGGCGAAAGGCGATTCGGTAATGGAATTCGGGCTTCGCCGTGCGCAAGGTCCGGACGCCGGAATTTACGGCGCGCGTGCGTCGGTGATCGGAGGTTGCCGTTCTACGTCGAATGTGTTGGCGGGCCAGATGTTCCATATTCCTGTGGCAGGGACGCATGCGCACAGTTGGGTAATGAATTTTCCTTCCGAATACGAAGCGTTCCGCGCGTATGCGAAGATGTATCCCGATGCGTGCCTGCTGCTTGTCGATACGTACGATACGTTGGGCAGCGGCGTTCCGAACGCGATACGGGTTTTTAAGGAACTCCGTAAAGAGGGGCATGAGCCGAAGGGGATCCGACTGGACAGCGGCGATCTTGCTTATCTGTCAAAGTGTGCGCGTAAGATGCTGGATGATGCAGGGTTCCCTGATGCGATCATCTGCGCGTCGGGCGACCTGGATGAGTATCTGATCACGTCATTGAAGAATCAGGGTGCGTGCATTGATCTTTGGGGCGTGGGGACAAAGCTGATCACAAGTGCAGACATGCCGGCATTGGGCGGGGTGTATAAGTTGTCTGCGTTGACGCCGAAAGGCGGAGAAGAGATACCCAAGATCAAGCTTTCGGATAACACGGACAAGATCACAAATCCCGGGTTCAAGCAGGTGTACAGGATCTATGACAATAAGACGGGCAAGGCGGAAGCGGATCTGATTGCTCTCAGATCGGAAAAGTTTGACGAAAGTCTGCCGCTGACGGTATTTCACCCGAAAGATACGTGGAAGAAAACGACGTTTACCGATTATACGTTGCGGCCGTTGCTGGAGCAGGTGATCCGCGGAGGGAAACTTGCCGCGCAGATGCCGGATCTTGCAGCGATCTGCGATTATGCGGAGAAGGAGAAGGAAAGTTTCTGGGATGAATATAAGCGTCCTGACAATCCTCATGTTTATAAAGTCGATTTGTCGCAGCAGTTATATGATACAAAAAATAAACTGATCGCACAGATAAGGGAGAATCATGGCTAAGAAGATTACGCAGCAAGAAGCTGAAAAGCTGATCGCGGGGATCCGCGAGGCGTATGAGATCAAGATCCGTCAGCTGAATTATCGGCTGGAAGGGCTGACGGCGGAGAATCGAAGCCTTCGCGCGAGCCTGGCGGAGCTGAAAAGCAGGGAAGGGAAAGTAGGCAAGGCAATTGTGGCGGCGGAAGAGAAAGGCGAGGAGATCGTGCGCCTGTATCGTATGTCTGCCGAAACGGAATTGAATACGTTGCGTCTGTTTGCGGAAAAGTGGAAACGGCTTGCGGGACAGATGGCAGGGGCGATCCCGGAATCGGAAGCGAAGAAGTACGCCGATTTTGCGGAGAATCTGTCGGCCTTGCTCGGGAAAGAGCGCGGAAGATTCGGAGTGTCGGACGCAAATGCGGCGGAACAAGAATCGTTTGATCCGAAAGCGGTGATCGAAAAGTATGTGGAAGGCGAGGAAGAGACGGGGTTCAACCTGGACGACGTGATCAATCCGAAGGGCGAACTGGATCTTGAAAAACTTTGCCGCAATCTCGGGCTTATGGATGACTGAGCCCATCCGATAAAAAACAGGAAGAATTTATGGTATACGCAATTGTATTTTTACTTTTGGTTTTACTGGATCAGGTCACGAAGGCGGCCGCATTTGCGCTGGTAGACGTGAATGAGCCGGTCAGGTACTGGCTTGGGAAAGTGTTTGGAATCGACACGTTGATCAACAAGGGGATGTCATTCGGGATCGGATCGGATACACCGTGGGCATTGCCGCTATTTATTGCATTGACGTCTGTTGCGATCGTTGTTTTGTTGGGGTTTATTATCAAGCTGAATAAAAAACGCCGTTTTCTGAAAACAGCGCTCGTGCTGATCATGGCGGGAGCGGCGGGGAATCTGATCGACCGTTGCATTCTGGGCGGAGTGCGGGATCTGATCTACATGGATTTCCGTTTTATAATCAACAGCGATTATCTGTGTTTCAGCAACAATATAGCGGACATAGTTATTACGGTGGGTGCCGTGATGTTCATTCTGGCGCTTTTGTTTGTGGATTCGGACGCAATTTTCCGTGCGCATAAAGATAAGAAGGAAGAAAAGCAGGAAGTGGAGACGGCGGCGGAAGATCTTGTAAAGCGAGCGGGTGGAGCAGATAACGATCTGGGTGCCGTACCGCAGGAGAAAACGGAAAAGAATTCCGATAAAGACAATGAATAAAGAATGCAGCATAGCGGCGCGGGAGCCGTGTGCGCGGTTGGATGTTTTTTTGGCGCAGGAGCTGAATCTGACGCGTTCGGCGGCGAAGAAACTGATCGAAGAAGGCCTCGTGCGCGTAAACGGCGAGGCGGTAAAAGCTTCGCAGGCGGTCAATGCGGGAGACAGGGCGGACGTAATCATGCCGGAGCCGAAAACGCTGGATCTTACGCCACAGGATATTCCGATCGATATCGTTTATGAGGATGACGACATTGCGGTGATCAATAAGCCGCAGGGCCTCACGGTTCATGCAGGGAGCGGGAATCTGACGGGCACGCTCGTGAACGCGCTTTTGTATCGCTTGAAAAGTCTGAGCACGATCAACGGCGTGATCCGCCCCGGAATCGTGCACAGGATCGACAAGGACACATCGGGACTGCTGGTGGTCGCAAAGAATGACGCCGCACATTTATCGTTGTCGGCGCAGATTGCAGATAAAACGTGTTCGCGCGAATATCTTGCGCTTTGCGAGGGGATTGTCAAAGACGATTCGGGAAGGATCGAAACATATATAGGCAGGCATCCGACCGATCGCATCAAGATGGCGGTCGTATCGGCGGAGAAAGGCAGGTATGCCGCCACGAATTATGAAGTCGTAAAAAGGTTTTCGAAGGGATATACGCTGATGCGCTTTAAGCTGGAAACGGGCAGGACGCATCAGATTCGGGTGCATTGCCGTTATATCGGGCATCCGATCGTGGGAGATCCTATTTACGGGAGCAAAAAACAGAAATTTCAATTGAACGGCCAGTTATTGCATGCGTACAGGCTGGGGCTGACGCACCCGAGAACGGGCGAGCGAATGGTATTTGAAGCGCCGATCCCGGATTATTTTGAAAAAGTACTCAATACTTTGGAAAAAGGCGGAGAAATCTAAAGAGATTCAGGAGACAGATCATGAAGATGAAAGGCAAGCTGATGGATGCGGAGGGAATGGCGAATACGTTTCGCCGCCTTGCGCATCAGATTATAGAACGCAACGGCGGAGTGGAAGATCTTGTTATCATCGGAATACGGACGCGCGGCGTTACCGTTGCGGAACGGATCAAGGCATGTCTGGATTCGATCGAAGGCAGCAATATTCCGCTCGGCATTTTTGATATTGCGCTGTATCGGGATGATCTGCAGTCGCTTGGCAGTGAAGTGAAATTTTTCGGCAGTGAAATATCCTTCGGGGTGGACGGAAAAACGGTTCTCATCTGCGACGATGTGATTTATACGGGCAGGACGGTTCGCGCGGCGATTTCGGAGATCATGTCGATGGGAAGG
>USSJ01000090.1 GCA_900557285.1 uncultured Clostridia bacterium
CCGCAGACCTTACCAGCATTCGATCTCCCGTAAAATAAGTCTTGCAAGGAGCATGGAACCGATACGGTTCGGATGTACCCTGTCCCAGGAGATCGATTGCCCTGCACGGCTTTTCATATATTCGTCAAACTCTTTCTGCGTATCCAGTACAGGTCTATTGTACCGATCCGCAACCTTTTTCATGACCTTTCTGTAGGAATCCGTCATCACACGCATTTCATCCGACGCATTCCGCTCCATAAAAAACGGATACATGAAAACAAATTGTTCTATACCCTTCGATTTTTCGCAAATCTTTGTCAGATTCTCTTCATATTCCTTTTCGCTCGACAAAGCATCCGAAGAATCTACCAAATCGAAATGCCGCCAGACATCGTTGATGCCGATCATGCAGAACACCGTATCCGGTTTGCATCCCATAACATCCGCATCCCAGCGAGCCAACAAGTCACGCGATTTGTTGCCGCTGACGCCTGCGTTGACGATTCTGTATTCCGCCCACGGACGAAACGCGATCAGGGCATCATGCACAAGTTTTACATACCCTTCCCCCAATCCGTCCGGCGTTACCGTTTTCCCTGCGTCCGTCGTTGAATCCCCGGCAAATACGATCACCGATTTATCTTTGATAATCATTCCTTTTCCTCCCCGGTTTCCGTTTATGCTTTATACTTTTCTTTCGGAAGTCTCGGCTTTTTTATTATAACATATAAGATCCGTGATTGCAACTTTTACGCAATTTTAGCGGCAAGTATTTTTCGCAAGGCAAAATCAGCCTTATGGCAAAGAGCCGTCGCAACCCCTTTTGCGGGTTGCGACGGCTCTTACATTCCCGTTCATGAAAACACGTTTCTTTCCACGCCTAAATGAAAAAGCTCAGAATCAATACTACGATAACGCCCGGTATACCAAATATACCCGTGATCAATGCCGTCCACCAATTCACGGGTATGGCAACGCTCGGGATCAGATTCAGTAAAAAGATCGCGCCGATACCGATGGCCGCATTGATCACAAACTTCAAGATGGTCTTGAAGCCAAATTTGAATAATTTCAGAACGATCGCCAATACAGCTACCGCAATGACCGCTACGATAATAAATTGCAGGATTTCGGACATACTTTACCTCCGTTTTTCCATAGTATGCCCTTCCGTCCGCGATTTATGCGGCCGATTTCTGTTCAAAATCTTTCAGATTTCCGTCCTCATCGTACAGATTCATGTTCTTCTTTTTCAGACAAGGGATGAAGAAATAAAAACTGAGTCCGATCACCGTTCCGAGCGTCCACCCGACGGCCCATGCCCAACCGACACCCGCAAACCCGAGGAAAGAAGTGAGGATAAACACAAACGCTACACGCAGGATCAGATCGGAAAACGTACTCACCATAAATCCTACGTTCCCGTTGCATCCGCGCACAACAGCGTCTGCATTGATCTTGATATTGACAATAAAATAGAACGGAGCTATCGTTGTGACATAAGTTATGCCCGACTGCAAAGCCAACGCATAATCCTCTTCCTGCGACATGAAAAGGCCGATCAGAGGCTTTGCGCACAGCAGGCATACCGCCGCAAATACTGCCGCCAAAACCGTCGAAATGACCAGCGACGCACGGAATCCGCTCTTGATCCTCCGGAATTTATGCGCGCCGTAATTCTGTGAAGTGAAATTCGTCAACCCGTTCGCATAGACGCACAGACATGTCACCCCGAACACGATCACCTTAAATCCTGCCGCAAACCCGGATGTTATTCCGATCCCCTGCGCCTGCGCCAGTTCGTTGATGCGGATCTGTATAAAGAGATTCCCTACCGAAACAAAACTGTTCTGCAAAATAACCGGAAGCGACAAAAAAATAAGAGATTTCAGGATAATTCCCGAAAAAGCCTTTACCTCTTCTTTCTTTTCCGCCATGAGCTTCCGCGCCCGCAAAAATACAAATATCAGGGTAAGAATACACGCCGCACCCTGCGCAATAAACGTCGCCCATGCAACTCCCGCAACGCCCCAGGGCTGTACCATATAATAATCCAGAACAATATTGGTCACCGACGAAAACACGAGAAACAAAAAAGGCGTTTTACTGTCTCCCAGTGCCGAAAATATACCCGTTCCCAGATTATACAACATCAGGGAAGGCAACCCGAAATAATAAATGTTCAGATATGTAACGCTCTCGTTCATCGCTTCGTCCGGCGTTTTCAGAGCGTACAGCGTAACCCGACAAGTGAGAACCCCTGCCACCAGCAACACTGCGCTGAATACCGCAAAGGCGATCAATGCCGTATAGATCGTTGTCTTGACCTTTGCATTATCTTTCTGCCCGAAATAACGCGCCGCCAATACCGCACACCCCGCATTCGCGCCCAACGCAAACGCCATCAAAATATTTACAATGGAATTGGAAGCCCCGATCGCCGTCAATGCCGTTTGTCCGGCAAACCTGCCTGCGATAATCGTATCAGCCAGCGTATACAACTGTTGAAATACCGCCCCGCCAAACAATGGCAACACATATTTCAACAGCACTTTCCACGGCGTATTTACCGTAAGATCTGCATTCATTTTCTTTTTCTCCCGTCCGTAAGATTCCTTCTGTCTATCCGATGCAGCATAAACAATTTTCAAACAGTGCTTATTATATCCCTGTATTTTCCGTTTGGCAAGAACATAGATACCCTATTTTTCTTTTTTTTGATTTTTTTACTCTTTCCTCCGTGTCCGCTTCGGCTGTTCACCCAAGAACAAGCAAAAAGGGTGCGAAGGAAAACCGTTCGCACCCTTTGTATGTCGGGAATTATTCGTAATCGACAACATTTACCCACTTTTCAAGGAAAGCCTGCTCTTCGGGTACCGCCTTCGTCGTCTGGCTCGCCGCCACGATCGGCAAAGCCTTCTGCACCAACTGCTTCGCAATGCCCGTCTTTTCACAGAACAGCTTCAGATATTCTTCCGCCTGCTCATCTTTTCCTTCCAGCTTGAACAGCAGATAGGTACGCGCCGCATCACAGCGCGCATTGCCCTGCGTCGCATGCGCCCAGTCAATGATAAACTTTCTTCCGTCGGGACTGACAATAATGTTCCCCGGGTTGAAATCTCCGTGGCAAAGTTTATCGTGCTCCGGCAGAGAATCCAACAGGATATGCAGGTCATAGCGCGTCGTTTTATCAAACTTCGTGGAAGAAATCTTCCTGTGCATTTTATCCTTCAGCTTCGTCAGAAGCGGCACTTTCTGATTCAATACTTCCACCTGCAGATCCACAAACTCTTCCAGATATTCCGTCGTCTTACCAGGATTTTCATCCATCAGCTGCTGCAGCGTCTTGCCTTCCACATAGTCCAGAATGATCGCCCATTCCCCGTTCACTTTGGTCACTTCGTGAACAGCCGGCACATTCAAAGATGTTCCCTCTTCTACCCGCGCCGTGTTCAGCGCTTCGTTCAGAACATCCGACTTCGGATATTCGTCATTGAAAAGCTTTACAAGCGTCTTGCCTTCCCGATAGATCGTCTTTTTATCCGTTTTCTGAATAATTTCTGCCATCTTTCTTCCCCTCCTTATTTACCGTAATAACATTTAAGATACATCTCTTTGATTTCCGAAATCAGCGGATAACGCGGGTTCGCTCCCGTGCACTGGTCATCAAACGCCTGTTCGCACATTTCGTCCAGACGATCGAGGAAATTCTTCTCATCCACACCGTAATCTTTGATCGTCTTTCTGATCCCGACCTTCGCTTTCAATTCTTCGATCGCCTTGATCAGATTCTTCACCTTCGCATCGTCATCCTTTCCGCCAAAGCCAAGGAAATCCGCAACTTCCGCATAGCGCGCCTTCGCATGCGGGTATGCGTACTGCGGGAACGTACCCATTTTCGTCGGCACTTCCGCACTGTTGAAACGGATCACTTCACTGATCATGAGAGCGTTCGCAACTCCGTGCGGCAAATGATGGAATGCCCCCAGTTTATGAGCCATGGAATGGCAAACCCCCAGGAACGCATTCGCAAACGCAATACCGGCCATCGTCGACGCGTCCGCCATCTTTTCGCGCGCAACCGGATCGTTCGCCCCGTTCTCATAAGCGCGCGGCAGATATTCAAATATCAGTTTCATCGCCACCAGCGCCTGACCGTCCGTATAAGGCGTCGCCATGATGGACGCATATGCCTCCAGCGCGTGCGTCAGTGCGTCAATACCCGACGCGCTCGTCAATCCTTTCGGCATGTTCATCATAAAGTCTGCGTCAATGATCGCCATCTTCGGGAGAAGTTCATAATCTGCCAAAGGATATTTGATACCCGTCTTTTCATCCGTGATAACCGCAAACGGCGTTACTTCCGAACCCGTCCCCGCCGACGTAGGCACCGCTATAAAATATGCCTTCTCTCCCATCTTCGGGAATGTGTAAATCCTCTTGCGGATATCCATGAACCGCATCGCCATATCCATGAAATCCACTTCCGGATGTTCGTACAAAACCCACATGATCTTGCCTGCATCCATCGCCGATCCGCCGCCCAATGCAATGATCACATCCGGCTCAAATTCCGCCATCAGCTTCGCACCCGCTTTCGCACATGCAAGATTCGGATCCGGCGCCACATCGTAAAAACAGGTATAACGGATCCCCATTTCATCCAGTTTATCCGTGATCGGCTTGATATAGTTGTTCTTGTAAAGGAATTCGTCCGTCACAATGAACGCCTTCTTCTTGCCCATTACATTCTTCAGTTCGTCCAACGCAACAGGCAGGCATCCCTTCTTATGATAAACTTTTTCAGGAAGTCTCAGCCACAGCATATTTTCTCTCCTCTCCGCTAAGGTCTTGATATTCAACAAATGCTTCACTCCTACGTTCTCCGATACCGAGTTTCCGCCCCACGATCCGCATCCGAGCGTAAGCGAAGGCGTCAGCTTGAAGTTGTAAATATCTCCGATCGCTCCCTGCGAAGACGGCATGTTGATCAGCATACGGCATGTCTTCATCGCTTCCTGCCATTTCGCAATCTTTGCCTTCTCCGTAAGCTGGTTGATATACAAAGACGAGGTATGTCCGTAACCGCCGTCCGCAATCAGTCTCTCCGCCTTTGCAACCGCTTCGTCAAAATCTTTCGCACGATACAGCGCAAGCACCGGCGACAGCTTTTCATGCGCAAACGCTTCTTCCAGTTCCACACTCTCCACTTCACCGATCAGAATCTTCGCCGTCGGCTCTACTTTAAATCCGCAGATCTCCGCAATCTTCGGTGCGCTCTGCCCCACGATCTTGGCGTTCAACGCTCCGTTAATGATCATCGTATTGCGGACTTTGTCTTTTTCTTCGTCCGTCAAAATATGGCATCCGCGTTTGATAAACTCCGCTTTCACCGCATCATAAACAGCATCTTCCGCAATCACCGACTGCTCCGATGCACATATAAGGCCATTGTCAAACGTCTTCGAATGAATGATCGAGTTGACCGCTACCGTAATATCCGCCGTTTCATCGATAATGGCCGGTGTGTTGCCGGCGCCGACGCCGAGAGCCGGTTTACCGCTGGAATAAGCGGCTTTTACCATGCCCGGTCCGCCCGTAGCAAGAATGATATCAGCTTCTTTCATAACGAGGTTAGTAAGCTCCAAGCTCGGTACGTCGATCCACGAAATGATTCCCTCGGGAGCGCCTGCCGCAACAGCGGCTTCAAGAACGATTTTGGCCGCCTCAATGGTGGAATGCTTTGCGCGCGGATGAGGGCTGATGATGATACCATTGCGCGTTTTAAGAGCAAGAAGCGTTTTGAATATAGCGGTCGAAGTCGGGTTGGTGGTCGGGATAA
>USSJ01000091.1 GCA_900557285.1 uncultured Clostridia bacterium
GCACCGATGCGGCGCGAAAAACGAAGAACCGTCCGCTCAGCGCTTGTTTTGCCTGCACTGATGCAAAAACGCCTGCTCAACGCTTGATTTTTCCTGCACTGATGCGGATCTTGTTGACCGATCTTCCGAAGAGCACTTTTTCGGTATGCGTGCAGGTGAGAATGGTCTGAACGCCGTCGATCTGTGCGAGGAGTTTGCGGCGGCGGGACAAGTCGAGTTCGCTCATCACGTCGTCGAGAATGAGGACGGGGTATTCGCCCGCGACCTGTCGGAAAATGTCCACTTCCGCAAGTTTGAGGGCGAGTGCGGCGGTGCGCGCCTGCCCCTGCGAACCGTACACGCGGGCTTCCTTTCCGTTTACCAGAATTTTGAGATCGTCGCGGTGCGGGCCTGCGGTCGTGTAACCCAGGCGCACGTCCTTTTCGTAGTTATCCGACATTTCTTTCAGGAGCGCCTGTGCGATCTCCTCGCGGTCATCGCCGTATTTCCGCTCGGCGCCCACTTCGAGCGTTTCGGCGCCGTCCGTCAAAAACGCGTGTTTTTCGGCGGCAAGCGGTTCCAGTTTTTCCAAAAACTCGCCGCGGCGCCCGATGAGCTCCGCCGCATAGCGGCAAAGCTGCACGTCCCAGACGGGCAGCGTTTCAAACACCAAAGAAAGATCTCTGTTTTTTAAGAGCGCGTTGCGCTGTTCCAGGATCTTGTTGTAGCGGACAAGCGCCGTATAATAGGAGCGCGAAAGCTGGGAAATGGAAACATTGAGGAAGCGTCGGCGTTCGTCGGGGCCGTCCTGGATCATGCGCAGTTCGCCGGGACTGAAAAAGACGCCGTTGATGTTGCCGAGAAGGTCTGCATTGCGCGCGATCTTCGAGCCGTTGATGCGGATCTCGCGCTTTGTTTCGTAAATATCCGCGGCAATGGAAATGTTTCCGAATCTGGTTTCGGCAAGGGCGGAGATATGCGCCCCGTCCTCGCCCGAACGGATCAGCTGTTTGTCGCGCCCCGTACGGGGGGAAACGCCGGTGCAAAGGTAAAACACTGCTTCGGCGCAGTTGGTCTTGCCCTGGGCGTTCTTACCGTAAAGCACGTTGATGCCGTCCGAAAACTCGAACATTTCTTCGGCATAATTTCTGAAATTTTTCAGTACCAAATTTTTTATTCGCATTCTTTCTCTGTTTTGATTTGATTTTCCGACGATTTTATATTATAATGTACTCTGTACCGGCAGGCTGCGGCGAACAGGCGCATAAGGGGGCGCAGGCTTTGTTGATATTATAGCAGATTTCGCCGAAAAGACAAAGCAAAAAGAGAATTTTTACGAAAAAAGACAAAGCAGGTTGAGGTTTATATGTCTGACAACGATCAATTTGAATTATTATGGAAAAAAATCAGCGAAACTCTGCAGGCGACGCTCTCGCCCATCACTTACAATACGTACATTTCCAAGCTCAAGGCCGTGGACATTGACGGTACGAAGATCATTTTAAGCACGGACAACGAATTCTTTGCCAATTTCATCGGGAAGAACCTGACGGAAAAGATGAAGGAAGCGTTTCAGAAGGCGGATACGGGGATCACGGATTTTGAACTCGTGATCGAAGGGAGCGACGACGTGGTATTCACGACGGAAGAAGAGGAAGAGGATTATTCTCCCCTTTCCGTCGATCCGCGGTTCACGTTTGAATCGTTCGTGGCAGGCAAGAGCAATGAATTTGTTTTTGCGGCGGCGAAAGCGGTGGCGAAAAATCCGGGGGCGAATTTTAACCCGCTGTATATTTACGGCGCGTCGGGATTGGGCAAAACGCACCTGATGCAGTCGATCGCGAACTATATCAGCCTCCACAAGCCTGCCCTGCGCGTGATGTACACCACTTGTGAAAAGTTCATCAACGAACTGATCGACTCGATCTACCTGAACAAGGGCAACAACCGCGATATGCAGGCGAAGTTCCGCAACCGTTACCGCAATGTGGACGTACTTCTCATCGACGACGTACAGTTTCTTGCGAAAAAGCAGGCGGTACAGGAAGAACTGTTCCACACGTTCAACGCCCTGCAGGCGGAGAACAAGCAGATCGTGCTGACCTCGGACGTTCCGCCCAAGGAGATCGCGACGCTGGAAGAGCGTTTGCGCACGCGGTTCGAAGGCGGACTCATCGCCGATATCCAACCGCCGGATGCGGAAACGAAGATCGCCATTCTCAAGCAGAAAGCGTTTGAACGAAAAGCGGTGATCCCGCCCGACGTACTGGATTTTCTGGCGCGCGATTCGGGTACGGACGTACGAACGCTGGAAGGAAGGCTGACCAAAGTCATTTTTGCGAGCAAACTGCATGAAAAGCCGATTACGCTGGAGCTTGCGGCGACCGCGCTGAACGAAGCGATCAGCGAAGAGCATGAAACGATCACTTCGGACAAAATCATTTCGGGCGTTTGTTCTTTCTACAAGATCACCAAGGACAAACTTCTGGGCAAGAGCAAGAAAAAAGAACTCGTCATACCGCGGCAGATCTGCGCATATCTGATGTGCGAGATCATGAACATTCCCCTCGTTTCCATCGGCGAGGCGATGGGCGGCAGAGATCACACCACCATCATCCATTCGCGGGAGAAGGTGAACAACCTTCTGAAAGTGAACGACCGCGTGGCGAAAGAAGTGGAAGACATCCGCAACATTATATTAAAACAGTAACGTTTTGAAAGCGGTAACGCAAAGGCGTTTACATAATGAAAAGCAGATTACCCTTCCCTTTTGCGGAAGGGTAACAAATTTTATTTTCTGGCATACGGATATGGAAGTTACGAACAAATTTTACACAACGGGATACGGCGCGGTGGTCGTGGGAGCGGGCCACGCGGGGTGTGAAGCGGCGCTGGCGCTGGCGCGGACGGGCATCCGCACGCTGATGCTCTCGCTGAATCTGGACAGCATCGCGTTCATGGCGTGCAACCCGTCCATCGGCGGCACGGCGAAGGGACACCTCGTGCGCGAGATCGACGCATTGGGCGGCGAAATGGGCATCAACGCGGACAAGACCGCCTTGCAGATGCGGATGCTGAACGTCGGCAAAGGCGCGGCGGTGCAGAGCCTGAGGTCGCAGGCGGACAAACACGCTTACCACGCCGCCATGAAAAAAACTCTGGAAAACACGGACAACCTGACCATTCTGCAGGGCGAGGCCGCCGAAGTTCTCACAAAAGACGGGAAAGTGTGCGGCGTAAAGACGACTTTCGGCGAAATTATCGAAGCACGGGCGGTCGTTCTTGCGACGGGCGTGTATTTAAAGAGCGCGGTGATCGCGGGAGAATTCAAGCAATCGAGCGGGCCGAACGGTTTTGCGCCCGCCAATGCGCTGACGGATAATCTGATCGCGCTCGGATTCAACGTGCGCAGATTCAAGACGGGAACCCCTGCCCGCGTGGACGGACGCACGATCGACTATTCGAAATGCGAGATCCAGAACGGTCAGACGGACATCTATCCGTTTTCCTATCTCTCGGACGGAGTCGTACAGAAGCAAAAACCCTGCTATCTCACCTATACCAACGAAAAGACGCACGAGATCATCCGCGCGAATCTGCACCGTTCGCCGCTGTATTCGGGGGTGATCAAGGGTACGGGGCCGCGGTACTGCCCGTCCATCGAGGACAAAGTGGTGCGGTTTGCGGACAAAGAGCGGCATCAGATCTTTCTCGAACCCGAATGCGCCGATTCCAACGAAGTGTATGTGCAGGGCATGAGTTCTTCCCTGCCCCACGACGTGCAGCGGGCGATGTACCGCACGGTGGCGGGGCTGGAAAACGTGCGCATCATGCGCTATGCCTATGCGATCGAATACGATTGCATCGACACGCTGGACGTGTACCCTACCCTGGAATTTAAAAAAATAGAAGGGCTGTACACGGCGGGACAGATCAACGGCACGAGCGGATACGAAGAAGCGGCGGCGCAGGGACTCATCGCGGGGCTGAACGCGTCGCTGAAACTGCGGGGGAAAGAGCCGCTGATCCTGCACCGCGACGAAGCATATATCGGAGTGCTGATCGACGATCTCGTGACCAAAGGCACGAACGAGCCTTACCGCATGATGACTTCGCGCGCGGAACACCGCATTCATTTGCGGCAGGACAATGCGGATTTCCGCCTGACGGAAAAAGGATACGCCGCGGGGCTTGCAACAAAAGAGCGTTACGAAAAATATCTGGCGCGGAAAAAAGCGGTGGCGGACATCCATACCCTGCTCGACGAGCGCGTATCCCCTTCCGAATGCCGTGAATTTCTGATAAATCACGGATTTCCTGCGCCCGCGGGCGGCGTTTCGTATGCGGATATGCTGCGCCGCGGCATCGATATTGCCGAGATCCGCGAACAATTCGGTATTTTACGGGACGCGCGTTTGGAAAACGTCGAAACGGCGTGCATCGACATCAAATACGAAGGCTACTTAAAGCGCGGCCTGGAACAGATCGAAAAGGCGAAGAAGCTGGAAAACCGCAAACTGCCCGACGACATCGACTACGAAAAAATCGACGGTTTAAGGCTGGAAGCGCGGCAGAAACTCAACAAGATCCGCCCCGAAAACCTCGGTCAGGCGGGCAGGATCTCGGGGGTCAGCCCCGCGGACATCTCCGTTCTGATGGTCTATCTCTCCCTCAACAAAAAATAGACGGCTCCGCCGCGCCCTTCGGGGCGCGGCTTTTTTTGATTCGGGTCCGCGCCCCGCGGGGCGCGGGACTTTTGCCCTTTCCGCCCGAAAAGCACCTGCCGAAAATTTTTTTCGGGGCGCGGGCATTTTTCCCTTGCGGCTTGCCCGAAAGGGGCGCGTTTTCGCCAAAAAGGGGCAAAACGGGGCAAAAAGGGACACTGCCCGCGCGCGCGTGCGTGGTACAATGTGAAAAAATACAAGACACAGGAAAAGGTACCATGCCCGAAAAATTTTCTCTGCGCCACTCGTACAAGACGGCGCTCTTTTACCTCGCCCTCGCGGCGGGGATGTTTCTGCTCGACTTCACGGCGACGCAGTTCGAACCCTTCTCGCTCGCCCTGCTGTACGCGGCGCTCGTGTGCGGCATTTCCCCGCTCGCCGCGGGGCTGTGCGCGCTCGCGGCGGGCACAGTGTCGCTCGCGGCGGGATGGATCCCCTTTCTCGTGCACGCGGCGCACACCGTTCTGCTGAGCGGAGGGTTTCTCCTGTTTGCGCGGGCGGGGAAAAATCCGCGCGCCGCCTCGGCGCTTCTTCTCGTCGCCTCGCTCGCGCCCTATCTCTTCCTCTACGGGAATTATGTGTACGGCGATCTCCTGCGCGCCGCCGTATTCGCCGCCGCGATCTTCCTGCTCGGGTGCGTGTGCGCCGTCGCGCTGCGGTGCGCGCTGTTTCGCGCGTTCCGCAGAAAACTCGCGCCCGAAGAGCCGCTTCTGTGCGGCGCCGCCGCCGCGGCGATCGGGATCGGGCTGTACAACTGCGCGGGCGCGGCGGTGTCCGAAGGGGTCTCCCTCTTTCTGCTTCTGCTGTGCTGTGCGCTGCGCAGGAAGGGAGACGCGATGTTCTGCGCCGTGCCGCTCGCACTGCCCGCCGCAATCTGCGAGAGCGTGGAGGCGATGCAGCTCTCGGCGGGGGCGCTCGGGTTTTTCACCCTCTACGCCGCCGTGTGTCTGTGCTTTCTGCGGACGGGGAAGTTCCCCGCCGCACTCGCCGTGTTCTTCTGCGCGGTGCTCGTGCACTTCTTCGAGGCGTTTGCGGGCGGGAGCGCCGCCTTTCTCTCCGCGCCCGCCTTTTACTACGGACTGCTCGCGCCCTTTCTGCCCTG
>USSJ01000092.1 GCA_900557285.1 uncultured Clostridia bacterium
AGGTTTTTCAAAAATGTCCGACTTTCGGGGGCCTGTCATAGAAGCTACGCAGCTTTTTGACGCTTTTTCGCGTACATACGGATAAAGATTTTTGAAATTTCCACCGCGACCAACGGGAACAGAGAAAACGCGATGCAGATCAGCCATTCCGCCCAACCGATATAGACGAGGTCGAAAAGATTCATGAACGGCGGCACGAACACGACCAGCGCGATGATCGCCGCCGATAGGACGATCGCCCCGAACAGATACGGGTTATGCCCCTGCCCGTGCTTGAAAACGCTGTCCGTGTTGGATCGCTGGTTCAGGGCATGCGAAAGCTGCGAAATCGACAAAACAAGGAACGTCATCGTCATGGCGACCGAATGCTGCTGATCCGCCGTCATGTTGTCCCCGTGCGTCATCAGCATCCCCGTGGCATACGCGGCCAACGCCGCCGCCGAAATAAACAAGCCGTGCAGAATGATACGGTATACCATCCCTTTCTCAAACAGAGTTCCGCTGCGAACGGGCTTTTGCTTCATCACATTCGAATCGGCGGGATCGATCCCCAGCGCGACCGCAGGAAGGGTATCCGTCGCAAGATTGATCAAAAGAATGTGCACCGCCAAAATCGGCATGGGCCAGCCGAAACAGACCGCCAAAAGCAATATAAGAATTTCCGAAATGTTTCCCGCGACCAGGAACTGGATCACTTTCTGAATGTTTCTGTAAACCCTGCGCCCTTCCCGTATCGCATACTCGATGGTCGTGAAATTATCGTCCAGAAGAATCATGTCCGCCGCATCTTTCGCTACGTCCGTCCCCGTGATCCCCATCGCCACGCCGATGTCCGCTTCTTTAAGCGCGGGAGAATCGTTCACGCCGTCGCCCGTCATCGCCGCCACTTCGCCCGTCCTTCGCAAGGACTGAATGATGCGCAGTTTATCCGACGGCGATACCCGCGCGAACACGACACAGTTTTTCACCGCTTCGTCCAGCTGTTCATCCGTCATGGCGGCAAGTTCCTGTCCTGAAATCACCGTATTCCCTTCACGGAAAATGTGCAGCTGCTTTGCGATCGCCATGGCCGTCACTTTATGATCGCCCGTGATCATGACGACGCGGATGCCCGCCTCATGGCAAGTTTCCACTGCCTTGATCACCTCTTTGCGCGGCGGGTCGATCATTCCGACCACACCCACGAACGTCATACCTTTTTCCAGATCCGCCGTCTCTTCTTTCGGCACTTCTTCCCATTCACGCACCGCAAAGCCGAGCACGCGCAGCGCTTCGGAACTCATTTTGTTGCACAATTCCAGAATCTTCGCACGGTCGGAATCTGTCATCTCTTTCACGCCGTCTGCCGTCCTGTATTTCGTGCATAGCGGCAGCAATTCGTCCGCCGCACCCTTCGTATAAGCAATATTCTTATCGCCCATACGATTCAAGACCGTCATCCTCTTTCGGTCTGAATCGAAAGGCTGCTCAAACAGGCGCGGATGCTCTTGTTCATAATCATCCGCATCCACCCCGTTCTTTTCCGCAAAAAGCACCAGCGCCCCTTCCGTCGGATCCCCCAAAATATTTTCGGGATTATCCGGATCCTTTTTCGCATTCACGCATAAGGCACATCCGTCCAGCAGATCCTGCCATACGCTTCGCTCATATTTCGATGCAACGTCCTCCGCTTTTGTCGGCGAACCGTCGATGAAATCATTCCCGAGCGCAACATAGGTCACCGTCATTTTATTCAGTGTGAGCGTACCCGTTTTATCGCAGCAAACCACCGACGCGCTGCCGAGCGTTTCCACCGCGGGCAAGCTCTTGACCAGCGCATTTTTTTTCGCCATCCGCTGAACGCCCAGCGCCATGATGATCGTGCTCGTTGCGGGCAGTCCCTCTGGAATCACGGAAATTGCCAGCGAGATCGCAATGAAAATATAATTTACCCACGCTTCCCAGCCGTCGCGCAAAAGTCCGATCGCAAAGATCGCCACACAGACGATCAGCCCGACAAGGCTGAGTATCTTTCCGACTGAATTGAGCTTCCGCTTCATCGGCGTGTCGAAATCGTCCTGTTCGTCCAAAAGCCCTGCAATCTTGCCGACTTCCGTGTTCATGCCCGTTTCCACGACGATCCCCGTCGCATTTCCGTACATGACCACCGACGAACTGTATGCCATATTCACTCTGTCACCGAGCGGAGCATCTTCCGCCAGCACGACCGCCCCGTCTTTTTCCGACGGCACGCTTTCTCCCGTCAGCGCCGCTTCCTGCACTTTCATGTTGGAATCCTGAATGATGCGCACGTCCGCAGGTACGATCGACCCGTCTTCCAGATAAATAATATCCCCCGGCACAATTTCACTCGCCGGCACGACGGACTCTTCCCCTTCCCGCAATACCCGCGCCGTGGGCGCCGTCATGTTTTTCAGCGCTTCCAATGCGTTGGCGGCCTTCTTCTCCTGTACCACGCCGATCGCCGTATTCAAAGCTATCACGACCAGGATCACGATACATTCCGCCAGCCCTTCCCCTTCGATAAAATACATGACCAGCGAAAAAATTGCCGCCAGAAGCAGGATCAGCACCATCACTTCGGTCAACTGCTCCCAGATCATCTTCCCGATGCTCTTGGACTTCTTCTGCCGTAAATTGTTCTTTCCGTACTCCGAAAGCCGCTTCGCCGCTTCCGCGTCCGTCAGCCCTTTCTCGCTCGTTTTCAGAATTTTGGCCGCCTCATCGCTCGTCATGGCGTACCAGGGCTTGTGCCGTGGGGTTTCTTCCATAATTTTCAGATCTCTCCTCCTCATTTTAATTATAACGCAAAAAGACATAGCCTATACGGTTATGCCTTTGAGTTTTCTTCTTCTGTATTCTGGTCGGGCGGTACTGCTGCCGTCGTCGCTTTTCATCGATATTCCCCTGCATTTCGTTCTTGTTATACTATACACGATACGGAAAAATTTGTCAAGCGCTTACCGCATTTTCCCGCTTTTTTCGGTATCGGCGATAAAACAGCACCGCAAGTACCGCGGCCGCTGTCTCCGCGATCGGATATGTGACCCAGACGCCCGTCAGTCCCCAAAACGGTATAAAAATCAATGAAAGCAACGGAATCAAAACAAATTGCCGCGTCAGCGTGACGAGCAAAGACTTTATCCCCATTCCCAAAGCTTCAAAGGCTCCCGACAGGATCACGCCCAACGTCGATACCACAAACCCGGATGACAAGATCCGCAGTGCGGGTTCCCCGATTTTTCTCAGTTCGCCTTCCGAATCAAACAGCGACAGGATGGGACCCGGTATCGCTTCAAACAAAATCGTTCCGAGCAATATGATCGCCCCCACAAACAAAACGCTGTACAAGACCGTGTCGTCCACCCTCTTGAATTTCCGCGCCCCGTGATTGTACCCAACGATCGGGCGCATACCCTGCACCAATCCGCTCGCAGGCACATAAATAAACGTCTGCAATTTATAAAATACGCCGTAAAAATTGACCGCCGCTTCCGATATCGAATCGAGAATAGCATTCATCATGCTCACCAGTACCGACGGCATCGCCAGCATCAATCCCGAAGGGACACCCACCGCGCAGATCGCACCGATCTTCTTCCAGGAAAATCGGAAACCTTTCGGAAAAAGCCGAAGCCCGCCGCTTCGGGACAGAAAAAATACGATCGCCAGCACACAGGATACCGCTTGCCCGATCACCGTCGCAATCGCCGCGCCGCTCACTCCCATCGCGGGGATCCCTCCCCAGCCGAATATGAAAATCGGATCCAGCACAATATTGACAAGCGCACCTGCTCCCTGCATAATCATGGGAAAAAGAGTATTCCCCACCGCCTGCAACAGCTTTTCTATGAATATATAAACCAAAGAAAATACGGCACTGCTGACCACGATGCGCAGATAACTCACGCCCTGCGCAAAAATTGCGGCGTCGTCCGTATACAACGATAAAAAAGGCGCCGACAAAAATAATCCCGCAAGCAAAAAAACAACGGCATTGAACAGCGTGATCAGTCCGCCGTGCGCCGCATATACGTTTGCCTCGTCCGACTTCTTTTCGCCCAACGAGCGCGAGATCCGAGAACCGATCCCGACGCCCGCCCCCACCGAGACCGCCAATACGAGATTTTGCATCGGATACGCCAAGGAAACCGCCGTCAGCGCTTCCTGACTCCATTGCGCCACAAAAATGCTGTCCACAACATTGTACATCGACTGAATAAACATGGATACAACCGTCGGGATCGCCATTTTCATCAAAAGCCGAAATATCTTCTTCTGCCCCAACAATTCGTCCGTGTTCTTTGCTCTCTCACCCGTTTTTTCCATAACCCGCAAAATTCCGCAACGGAAAATCCGCTGCGGAAACCTTTTCTGTTTTGTTATTGTTCCGATTAATCCAGCCGTATCTCCGCAAGTTCTTTCGGCGGTACCTGCTGCGCCGAGGCTTCAACCGTCTTCTTCACGAGCGTTGCCGCCTTGTTGATCGGTATATTTGTCCCAGCTCCTGCCACACATCCGCCGGGACATCCCATGCCCTCGATCAGCGCTCCGTTCAGTTTGCCCATCTTCGCAAGCAATAAGATCTTGCGGCAATCCTCCAGTCCTTCTACGTGCTGAATGTCCACTTTCGTATCGGGATAATACGCCGCGATACATTTCTCGATCGCGCCGGCAACACCGCCTGCCACCGCATACCCGCGTCCTGCACCCGTTGCGTCATTCATCGCCGCACTCTCTTCCATCGACTCAAAATCGATGCCTTTTGCCTCAAACATCGCCGAAAGCTCTTCAAATGTGATCACAAAATCCACATCGCTGCGGATCGTACGGCGGCTGGCTTCCAGCTTCTTTGCCGCGCAGGGCCCGATAAACACCACGCGCGATTCGGGATACTTCTTCTTGATCGTCCGCGCCGTCGCAACCATCGGCGTCAGCGTATTGGAGATCTTATCCGCCGATTCAGGGAAGTACCGCTTGATCAGCATTGCCCAAGCAGGACAACACGAAGTCAGCATGAACGGCTGTTTGCCCGTTGCAACCCTCTCCGCATAATGTTCCGCTTCCGTCGCCGCGCCCATATCGGCCCCCAGCGCTACCTCAAACACATCCTGAAAGCCCATCTTCAAAAGCGCCGCTTTCACTTTCCCGGGCGTCGCTTTGTCCCCGAACTGCCCTAAGTACGAAGGCGCCACCTCCGCTATGATCTTGTCGCCCCGCCGCAATGCACGGATAAGCTGGAAAAACTGCGATTTATCCGCAATCGCTCCGAACGGACAACTGACCATGCACATCCCGCAGGAAACACACTTGTCGCTGTTGATCTTCGCCCTGCCCAGATCGTCCGACTCGATCGCTTTCACGCCGCACGCTTCCGCACACGGGCGCGTATGATGCGCAATCGCATCGTACGGGCATACATTTTTACAACGTCCGCATTTGATACACTTGCTCTGATCAATAAACGATTTCCCGTTCACGATCGACACGGCACCTTTCGGGCAAACTTCCGTGCAGGGATGCGCCACGCAGCCGCGGCAATTATCCGTAACTTTATACATATTCGGCGCACACGCCGCGCACGCCGACGGAATCACCTGCATCAGCGGCGGTTCATAGTATTTGTCCGCTATATCGCTCTCGCGCAGTCCGCTCGTCAGATGCACCGGCTTGTCTTCCGGACGCAGCGATAAACCCATCGCCAAACGCAATCTTTCCGAACATATTGCACGTTCCCGCCAGATACTCTCACGGTACAACGGTTTATC
>USSJ01000093.1 GCA_900557285.1 uncultured Clostridia bacterium
AACTCATCGATACGGTCATGGACAGTCTGGAAAAATTAAAAAACAGCAAATTTTCGATCGGTTTGATCTCGCACGTGGAAGAATTGAAACACAGGATCAATAATAAAATAACGGTAACGGGTGCTGCCGAGGGCGGCAGTTCGGAAATACAGATCAGCTGCTGAGCAAGGGAGGTCATTTTGGCGAATAAAATTTTAACACCGATAACGCTCTGGAATGATTTTGACGATTCACTGCCTGTAGACGAGCAGATCGTCGATGAACGGACGGAAGAAAAATCCGTATTTCGGAAAGTCCGTTTTTCGGGGAGAAGTGTCGGCGCATCGCGCGTGAATATTTTTGCGTTGTTCGGCATGCCGTCGGAAGGAAATTCAGTTCCGGCTTTGCTGATTTTACCGGACTGCGATCACACGGCGGACATTTCTCTGATACGTCGGTTCGTACAAAAAGGATACGCGGTTCTCATGCCCGATTATCGCGGGAAATTTTCTGATTCGGAAGGGAAAGAATATACCGTATACCCGGAAGAAATTGCGTATGCGAATTATGAGCAGGCGGGCAGGCATCTGGATTTTGCGGAGCCTTCGGCGGTCGAAACTTCCTGGTATGAATGGGTTGCCGTGGCGCGGTATTGCGTGCGGTATCTGCGGGCGAATGCGCAGATATCCAAGATCGGTGTCATCGGTCTGAAAGCGGGCGGCGACATTGCCTGGCAGCTGGCGGCAACGAGCGATGAACTTTCCTGTGTGATCCCTGTTTGCGCAGGTGGCTGGCGGGCGTATCGGGGGATCAACAAATTCGGGGACTCCGCGGCTGAATTGAAGATGGATGACGAACGCTATCGTTTTCTTGCGGGGGTGGACTCTCAGGCGTACGCGCAGTATGTGAAGTGTCCCGTGCTGATGTTGTGTTCCACCAACGACGAGCGTTTTGACGCGGACAGGGCTTTCGATACTTTTGCGCGTATCAATCCGCAACAGGACAAGACATTTTATTTTGCGCTACAACGGAAAGATCGGCAATACGGGAATGAAAGATCTGGATCTTTTTGCGGATAAATATCTGAAAAGCCGAGAGGTTTTTATACCTTCGCCTGCGGAGATCAGTATTGAAGAAGATGACGGGGAACTGGTTGCCAAGATACGGTCTGACCGGAACGGGGAAATGGTATATTGTGAAGTTTTTATGGCGGAAGACTGTCCCGATTCCTCAGTCAGGGATTGGACGCGCTGTACATTCAAGCGTGATACGGAAGAGAACGAACAGGTTTTCCGTCTGAACGCCTACAAAGGGAGTTCGCGCGTGTTTGCTTTTGCGAAGGCAAAATACAGTTGCGGGTTTGCGGTTTCATCCAAGATCGCGGTCAGGAAGATCGAGAAACAGTACACGAACCTGACGGATAAGAACCGCATTTTGTACAGCAGTGTCAATCAATTTGACAGTTTTGTCCTTGATAAACTGGACAAAAATGTACTTGCGGATTGTTTTCTGGACAGCAGCGTGCCGCCTATTTCGATGGTTGACGGGCCGTTCGGGATCCGCGGGATCTATTCTTCGTACGGGTTGCGGCTTTACCGTATCAATGATCCGAAATTCAGGCCGGAGCAGAATGCGCTGCTGAAGATGGATCTGTACAGTGCCAAGTCGAATATTATCCGACTCTGTATACTTGCGGCAAAGAACGGTGTTTCGGAAAAATATTATTGCAACCTGAAAGTTACGGGCGGAGAATACTGGGCTGATCGGGTGCTTTCTCCGAAAGATTTCAAAACGGAGGAAAACAAAGCGCTGTTGCAGTTTTCGGACGCCGTATCCGTTTCTTTTTCTTCGGATGAGCCGTTTTGTCTGAATAATTTGCTCTGGATTTAAAAATTTCACGGAATTTACTTTTTATAAGGTAAAAAATATGGTATACTCATTAGGAGATAAGGTTATCACGAAGAAGAAGCACCCTTGCGGCGGCAATGTCTGGACGGTGATCCGCACGGGAGCTGATTATAAGATCAAATGCGATAAATGCGGCAGGGTCGTGATGTTGTCGTATCCGGAATTTTTGAAGGCGGTCAAGCAAAAGGCGGTATCCGATGAGTGAACGTACGAATTATAAAGAACTGATAGAAACCCGGCGGTATCCGCAGCGAGAGACTATGTCAACCGTTCGTTTTTTTGCGGTATTGCTGGCAGTTTTCGCGATCTTTATTTTCGTTTTTACAAATGTATTGATCGGCGTACAGGTCAACGGATCGTCGATGGAGCCGACTTTATACGGCGGGGTAATAGGTTCGGACGGAAAATATCATGGCGGCGATTATCTGTTTGTCAACACGTTGGATCGGCCGGAGCATGGCGATATCATTGTGTTTCATGCGACGCCGAATATCAGCAACAACAGTGAACTAATCAAGAGGGTGATCGGGCTGCCCGGCGACACGATCAAGGCGCAGAACGGCGTTTTATATCGTAAAAATGCGGGGGAAGAATCTTTCGCGGTCGTGGAGGAACCGTATCTGGGGGAAGTTTGGACGGAAACGCTTCCGGCTTCCGGAGAGAAGGAATATTATATTGTTGACGGCTGCATTGTGGTTCCCGAAGGGATGGTCTACGTGATGGGGGATCATCGCAGCGTCAGCAGCGACAGCCGATCGTTCGGCCCGATACCGATGAAAAGTATCGTCGGGGTCGTGACCGGTTGGTCGTTGAAACATAAAAAAATTTTGACCGCTGTTTTCGGATTTTTTCAATTCGGATAACGGGAAAGGGAGTAAGCGGAATATGAGCGATATCGTAATTACATCTGACAGCACCTGCGATTTGAGTGAAGAGCAACTCGAAAAAAACGGGATCAGCCTGATGCGCCTGAGCGTTATACTCGGCGCGCATACGTATAAGGACGGAGTGGACATCACGCCTGCGGATATTTTCCGCCATTTTGACGAAACAGGCGAACTTCCGAAAACGGCGGCGCCGAGCACGGAAGAATATGCCGCATTTTTCAGACAGTTTACGGACGCGGGAAAGACGGTAATACATTTCAACATTTCTTCCAAAGCCAGCGGGTCTTACGGATTTGCGGCGGCGGCTGCAAAGGAGTTTGACGGCAAAGTGTTGGTTGTCGATTCGCACGCGCTCTCGACGGGGCAAGGTTTGCTGGTCATGAAAGCATGCGATCTGCGGGACGAAGGTAAATCCGCGAAGGAGATCTATGACGAGATCATGTCTTTGCGCGAAAAAGTCAACACGTCCTTTGTTCCGGATACACTGTTGTATCTTTATAAAGGCGGGCGCTGTTCCACGCTTTCCTATTACGGCGCGAAAGTGTTGTCGATCCATCCTCTGATCGATATGAAGGACGGAGAACTTTATCCGAAAAAGAAATATATCGGGAAAATGTCGAGATGTATCCGCAATTACATCAATGACCTTGTGGCGGAATATCCTTCTTATGATAAACGCCGTTGTTTTGTGACGCACAGCAATGCGGATCCGGAGTTGGTAGAGCTTGCGAAATCGATGGTGGAAGAGCTCTTCGACTTTGAAGAGATCGACGTGACGGTAGCGGGCAGTATCATAACGAGCCATTGCGGAAGAAATACGCTGGGCGTCTTATTTATAACGAAATAAATCGGGAGAAGAGTTTTACATGACGATAGTTTTTAATGACGATGACCTGATTGCGGCGTACAAGCAGCAGCGGAACATTTTGCGCGGATTTTTGGGCGTTACATTTATTTTTGCTGTTATCTGTATCGCATGCCTTGTTTATTTTATGTCGCTTCCGTATGAGGATCCTTTGCAGCCTGTACCGCAAGTGATCGCGAGCGCGGTAAGCTGTGTTTACGTGGTCTTCGCGTATGTTTTTATGGGAATAAAATTTCACCGTGCGCGCAGGTACTATAAACTGATCAGCTATGTTTCTGTCGGTATGAAACAGGTGAACAACAGTATTTTTTTGCGGTATGAGGAGCCTGAATTGCGCGACGGGGTGGATTTTTATGTTCTGATCTTTTCCGAATGGAGCAAGAAAAAATCGGAATACATGGACAGAAAGATTTACTGTGATAAAGAAAAGCCATTGCACGCGTTTCAGAAGGGGGATGAGGTATGCTATCTTACGCAGGGAAATGTGATCATAGAATATGAAATTGTGGGACATGATGAAAATTTTGCGGCGGAAAAAGAGAAAGAAGATGCGAATCGGAAACCGCTGCGGATAGGAGAAGTGAAATAATGCGTGCAGTAGTAACAGTGACGGGAAAGGACAAGATCGGGATCATTGCGAAGGTCAGCAGTTTTCTTGCGGAAAAAGGGGTGAACGTCGAGGATATCAGTCAGACTCTTTTGCAGGATTATTTTGCGATGATCATGCTGGTGGATATCAGCGACCTGAAAATGGAGCTTTCAGAGCTTGCAAAAGAATGTGAAGAGCTCGGGCGGCAGATCGGTATGTCGATCCGCATGCAGCATGAAGCAATTTTCAATGCGATGCACAATATCTGAGAAGGGCCGAAGAAATGTTTAACAAGTTTGAAGTATTGGAAACCATTGACATGATCGAGAGGGAGCATCTCGATATCCGAACGATCACGATGGGCATATCGTTGTTTCCGTGTATCGGAGCGACGGCGGAAAAGACAGCGCAGAACGTGTACGATACGGTCTGCGAGAAAGCGAAGAACATTGTAAAAGTTGCGCAGCAGCTTTCGGGAGAATACGGGATCCCGATCGTGAACAAGCGGGTTTCGGTCACGCCGGTGAGCCTGATCGCGGCACCGTTTCCGCAGAAAGCGGGGCTGATCGGGAAAGCGTTGGACAAGGCTGCAAAAGAACTCGGGATCGATTTTTTGGGCGGTTATTCTGCGCTCGTGCACAAAGGCACGGCGGATTATGAAAAGATATTTATCGAGGGGATTCCGGAGTTGCTCGCTTCGACGGAACGCATCTGTTCGTCGGTGAATATCGGGTCGAGCAAGTCCGGTATCAACATGGACGCCGTTAAACTCATGGGTGAAGTCGTGAAAAAGACGGCGGAACTGACAAAAGAACAGGACGGCTTAGGCTGTGCAAAGCTGGTCGTCTTTGCGAATGCCGTGGAGGACAATCCGTTCATGGCGGGAGCTTTCCACGGGGTCGGGGAAAGCGGCACGGTCATTAACGTAGGCGTATCGGGGCCGGGCGTTGTCAAACATGCCTTGGAAAATATCCCGGACGCAAATCTGAACGATGCGGCGGAAACGATCAAGAAAACGGCGTTCAAAATTACGAGAGCAGGTCAGCTGATCGCCAAAGAAGCGGCAAAGCGCCTGAATGCGGAATTCGGGATCGTGGATCTGTCGCTGGCGCCGACTCCCGTGATGGGCGATTCGGTCGCGCATATTCTCGAAGAACTCGGGCTGGAATGTGTGGGCGGACACGGTACGACGGCGGCGCTCGCCATGCTGAACGATGCGGTGAAAAAGGGCGGCGTGATGGCAAGTTCTCATGTAGGCGGCTTGTCGGGAGCGTTTATACCGGTCAGCGAGGACATCGGCATGATCCAGGCGGCGGAAAAGGGATTGCTGAATATCGACAAATTAGAAGCCATGACGGCGGTCTGTTCCGTCGGATTGGATATGATCGCGATCCCCGGGAAAACGCCCGCAACGACGATCAGTGCTATTATTGCAGACGAAGCGGCGATCGGCATGATCAACAACAAGACGACCGCCGTGCGCATCATTCCCGCGCCGGGGAAGACGGTCGGCGACGAG
>USSJ01000094.1 GCA_900557285.1 uncultured Clostridia bacterium
CAGATATTCCGAGCTGGCATGCACGCCCAGCGCCACATTGGTCGCAATGATGCTCGGGCGAATGTACAGCGCCGTACCAGGAGCCGTCGGGATCCAGTCGCGCTCGATCTTTAATAGTTCGAACAGCCCGTTCAGAACAAGTTTTTCATCGATCTGCGGTATGCACATACGCTCCGCCGAACGATTCATGCGCTTGAAATTTTCTTCCGGACGGAATACGCGGATCTCTCCCTTTTCGTTTTTGAATGCCTTTAAGCCTTCAAAAATACCCTGCGCATAATGGAAGACCGTCGTCGCAAGGTCAAATTCCACCGGGCCGTAGGGCTCGATCTGCGGTTCCTGCCAGGCGCCGTTCTTATAACGCATGGTCATCATATAATCCGTAAAGATCTTGCCGAACCCGAGTTTGCTCTGATCGGCAGGTTTCTCTTTCAGTTTTTCCGCCTTGATGAATTTCATATCCGTACCCTTCTTTTTACCGCGAATGCTGACCGCTTTCGCTATTTTTTATCATTATATCACAATATCCGTCGTTTGTAAATAATTTATAATTCGGATAATTCAAATTGAATCGATCGAAAATTCCGATCCTATGCAATCTCAATCCTCAAACCTGCCGCACAGATAGTTGATCACAAACAATTTATCTTTCAGCCGTTCGCATTCCTCTTTCCGGCTTTGCCGCATTTTGCTCCGTTCGCTTTCGTGTTTCTTTGCGGCTTTGGACTGTTTCACCGCATAAGCGGCGATCGCAAACACCGCCGCCGCCACCAGCAAGATCAGAATCGGGCCGTAGACGGAAAACACCACTTCCGGGCTTCCGAACTCCTCGTTGATCACAATATTCCCGAAAAATACGGCGATGATCACAATAACCGCAAACGGGAAAACCAGAGCGCTCTTTTTCTTCGTTTTACCCGTCTCTTCCTCCGTCCGAACGTCTTTGCGTGCATCCAGCTCTCTTTGCGTTTCCTCCCGCATCCGCTGCAATTGCGGGACATAATGTCCGCCGAGTTTTTCCTTTGCCTCTTGCGGCATCTCATCCAATGCGCGCGACGCATGATCCGAAACCTCGGAAAAGAAAGACAGATCGTACAATCCGCGGGTAGCCGACAATACGATCCCGAAATCCGCCCGCCAATCGCCCCTTTCTTGCAGACACGCTTCAAACGCTTCCCGCGCTTCCGAAAAGCGGTTTTCTCTCAAAAATTTTTCTGCCTGCGAGAGTCGTTCTTCATACGCAGCCGCCTCTTTTTCCGCGTCGGCGCGTTTTAAACTTTGAAAATCTGTTCCCGCGCTTTCCGACTTTCCTTTCTGCGCATCGGTTGTTTCGCGAACCGCCAAAACATCTTTTTCGGGCTGTACGCTCGCCTTTTCCCCTCCGCGCCCTTTTATTTCGACGGGTAAAATGCGCGCGGTCAGTTTCCGCTCCGAGGCCATATTGCCCGCATTCACCGAAATTTCTTTTTCTTCCGTACCTTTTTCCGATCTTTCAGATCTTTCCGTTACGGAAGAAACGCCCGGCTTGCTTTGCGCCGTCTTGTTGTAAAGATCGACGGCAGACCGGGCTGTCTGCGTTTTCATACCGTCTTTTGCCGCGCAAGATTCTTCCGATTTTTCAGGCTGCTGTTTCGGGATCGCCGTTTCGCCGCGCATTTCCGCCAGCGCCTTTTTTACGTCGATGAACGACATACACGCGGGGCAAATGTCCGAACGGACGCCTACGCGCACGGAAAATTCCTTCCCGCATTTATAACAGCGGACGATCATTCTCTTCACTCCCCTTTTGCGGCGACGGGAAAAGGAAACAAAAATTCCTTTCCTTGTTCCGTCTTTACGCGCCCCGCCATATAATCGTGCAGGCAGTCCGTAAACCCTGTTTCCGCCTCCGCTTTTACGGCAACGGATACCCGTACATTTTCCGCATAAGACGTATCTTCGACCGTACACTCGTGCGAAGCCAGAAATTTCTTCAGTGCATCCAGGTTTTCGTACGAAACCGTAAGAAAAAGTTCGCGGCAGGACGTGTATTCGCGGATATCCGCCCGCAAAAGTGCCTCGGACACCGTTCCCGCATAGGCGCGCACCAGTCCGCCCGCCCCCAGCTTGATACCGCCGAAATAGCGCGTTACGACGACAACCGTTTCGTACAATTTTTTATTTTTCAGAACTTCCAGCATCGGCATGCCCGCCGTGCCCTGCGGCTCTCCGTCATCGGAAAAGCGCATCAGATTCCCCTTCCTGTCCGCAATAAACGCAAAACAGTTGTGTGTCGCAAGAGAATGTTCCGACCGTATTTTTGCAACAAATGCGCGCGCTTCCTCTTCCGATTCCGTATGCGCGCAATTTGCAATAAACCTCGATCTCTCGATCACCTTTTCATATGTGCAAGGCGAATATACGCTAAGATAACTCATTGAAGCCGTATCTTTATATGAACTTTCTTGCCCTTATGCAGTACAAATTCGCCCTTTGCTCTCGCCTGCGCAGGGATCTCCGCGTTTACATCTTCGATCTTGTCGTCATCGATCTTCACGCCGCCGCCTTCGATCAGCCGCCGCGCTTCGCTCTTGGATTTCGCCGCATTCGCCGCGACCAGCACGTCCGCCACCGTCGCCGTATCCGTAGGAATGTCCGCCTGCGGCATATTCTCCGTATCCCCGCCGAACGCCGCCTTCGCTTTCGCCTGCGCATCGTTGGCTTTCTCTTCCCCGTGTACCATTTTGGTCAGCTCGTACGCAAGCGTTTCCTTTGCCGCGTTGATCCGTTCGTCCTTATAAGCGCACAGCTGCGCGATCTGTTCGAGCGGCAGGAACGTGAGAAGTTTGAGACACTTTTCCACGTCCGCGTCGTCCGTGTTGCGCCAGTACTGATAAAATTCGTAAGGGCTGGTCTTGTTCTCGTCCAACCAGACCGCACCTTTGGCCGTCTTGCCCATTTTGCGCCCGTCCGACGTCGTCAAAAGGGTAAACGTCATCGCAAAAGCGGGCTGCTGTTCCTTGCGGCGGATCAGGTCGGCACCCGCCAGGATGTTGCTCCACTGGTCGTCGCCGCCCAGTTCCAGACGGCAGCCGTATTTGCGGTACAATACCAGAAAATCGTATGCCTGCATCAGCATGTAGTTGAATTCCAGGAAAGAGAGCCCGCGTTCATAACGGGATTTGAAACATTCTGCCGTCAGCATTTTATTGACGGAAAAATGCACCCCGATCTCGCGCAGGAAATCGATATAATTCAAATTTGCCAGCCAATCCGCATTGTTGACCATGATGGCGCCGTTCTCGTCGCCGAAGTCGATAAACCGCGACATCTGTTTGCGGAAACATTCGCAGTGGTAATCCACCGTCTCGCGCGTCATCATCGAACGCATATCCGTCCTGCCCGACGGATCGCCGATCATGCCCGTTCCGCCGCCGATCAGAACGATCGGCTTATGTCCCGCCATCTGCATGTGCTTCATCGCGATCAGCTGCATGAAATGCCCGACATGCAAAGAATCCGCCGTCGGGTCAAAACCTATATAAAACGGTACGCTTTCACTGCCCAGCATCTTGTAAAGATCTTCTTCGTAAACCGTCTGTTTGATAAATCCTCTCTCCCTGAGAGTGTCCATTACATTCTTTGACATGTCCGTTTCTCCGTTTTGTATCTGTATTTTCGTATGGCTTATTTTAACATATTCCGATAAATTTGTAAACATCTGACCGCCTTTTTACCTGTATTTTTACCCGTTTTCCAAAAAAATTTTTATTCCCGCCTTTTTACTTCCCCCGAAAGAATTGATAATTTTTACCGCTTGTGGTATAATCTATGACGGTTAAAACCGAAATCAATCATGTAAAAATCATATCGGAGGAAGTAAAATGCAATATTCTCGCGAAGTTGAAGAAATGATTTGCGTTGCCAAAGGCCCCAATCACGGCCCCGCTCCCATCCCCGAAGAAGGAAAATGGGTCCATGCAAAAGAGATCAAAGACATTTCCGGACTTACCCACGGCGTCGGCTGGTGCGCTCCTCAGCAGGGTGCCTGCAAACTGACGCTCAACATCAAACAGGGCATCATTCAGGAAGCTCTCGTCGAAACGATCGGCTGCTCCGGCATGACTCACTCCGCTGCTATGGCGGCTGAGATCCTGCCCAAAAAGACGATTTTGGAAGCGCTCAACACAGACCTCGTCTGCGACGCGATCAACACCGCTATGCGTGAACTCTTCCTGCAGATCGTTTACGGCAGAAGCCAGTCCGCATTCTCCGACGACGGTCTCGTTATCGGCGCAGGTCTGGAGGACCTCGGCAAAGGCAACCGTTCGCAGGTCGGAACCATGTATTCCACTGCCGAAAAGGGCGTGCGCTATCTCGAAATGACCGACGGTTATGTTACGCGCCTCGCACTCGACAAAAACAGCGAGGTGATCGGTTACGAATTCGTAAACTTCGGTAAGATGATGGATTTCGTCAAGAGCGGAATGGACGCTAACGAAGCGCTCAAAAAAGCGCAGGGCCATTACGGCAGATTCACCGAAGCCGACGGGGCGGTCAAATACATCGATCCCCGCAAACAGTAAGGAGGTGCGCAATTATGAGTATCACGTTTGAAGGTTACGAGAGAAGAATTAAACAGATTCAGCCCGTAATGGACAAGTACGGCATCAAGGATTTTGAAGACGCAAAGCGCATCTGCAACGAAAAAGGCTTCGACGCTTACGATATCGTCAAGAGCGTTCAGCCCATCGCTTTCGAAAACGCAGGCTGGGCTTACACCCTCGGCGCGGCGATCGCCATCAAAAAAGGCTGCAAAAAGGCCGCTGACGCTGCGGAAGCTATCGGCGAAGGACTGCAGGCTTTCTGCATCCCCGGTTCCGTTGCCGACCAGCGTAAAGTCGGTCTCGGCCACGGCAATCTTGCGGCTATGCTCCTGCGCGAAGAAACCGAATGCTTCTGCTTCCTTGCAGGACACGAATCTTTCGCCGCGGCGGAAGGCGCGATCGGTATCGCCAAAAACGCTAACAAAGTTCGTAAAAATCCCCTGCGCGTTATTCTGAACGGCCTGGGCAAAGACGCCGCGTATATCATTTCCCGCATCAACGGATTTACCTACGTTCAGACAAAATACGATTACTATACCGGCAAAGTTACCATCGTAAAGGAAACCCCTTATTCTGACGGCGAACGCGCAAAAGTCCGTTGCTACGGCACAGACGATGTCAACGAAGGCGTTGCGATCATGATCATGGAAAAGGTCGACGTTTCCATTACCGGTAACTCCACCAACCCGACAAGATTCCAGCACCCCGTTGCAGGTACCTATAAGAAATGGGCTGTCGAAAACGGCAAGAAATATTTCTCCGTTGCTTCGGGCGGCGGCACGGGCAGAACCCTGCACCCCGATAACATGGCGGCAGGTCCTGCAAGCTACGGCATGACCGATACCATGGGCCGTATGCACTCCGACGCTCAGTTCGCAGGTTCTTCTTCCGTTCCTGCACACGTCGAAATGATGGGCCTGATCGGTATGGGTAACAACCCGATGGTCGGCGCTTCCGTTGCTGTCGCTGTTGCCGTACAGGAAGGCATGACAAAGTAAACATTTTTATAAGAGATTTTAAATCTTCCATACAAAAGGACTGCTCGGAATGTTCCGAAGCAGTCCTTTTATTATCCGATATTTTTCGTATCTCTTGTTAAAGATCTATTCCCTT
>USSJ01000095.1 GCA_900557285.1 uncultured Clostridia bacterium
TTGATCCCGTTATTCCAGGACCGCCTTGATCCTGCGGATCCCGCTCGCGGAAGATTGTTCTTTCACGATCTTGAAATGTCCCAGTTCGCCCGTCGACGCCGCATGCGGCCCGCCGCACATTTCGCGCGAGAATGTGCCGATGCTGTACGTCTTGACCACGTCGCCGTATTTGTTGTCGAATACGCCCACGATCCCTTCCGCACGCGCCTTGTCGTACGGCATTTCTTCAAACACGACGGGAATATTTTCCCTGATCTTCTCGTTGACGAGGTCTTCCACCGCCTTGATCTCTTCCTGCGTCATCGGACGCGCAAAGTTAAAATCGAAACGCAGACGTTCGGGCGTAATGTTGCTGCCCTTCTGGTTGATGTCGGGCGAAAGCACCGCTTTGAGCGCCGCATTCAGAAGATGCGTCGCCGTATGCAGGCGCGTCGTCGCCACGCCCGTATCCGCAAGCCCGCCTTTGAATTCGCCCGCCGCCTGCGCATGGCTCTTTTCCTGGTGTTCGCGGAACGCTTCTTCAAATCCCTTTTCATCCACCGTGAACCCGCGCTCCGCCGCCATTTCCACCGTCAGTTCCAGCGGGAATCCGTACGTGTCGTACAGCTTGAACGCCGCTTTCCCGCCGATCGCCGTTTCCGCCACATACGACGCGTCCTGCTTGCTCATGAATTCGTTCTTGCGCGCAATGCCCGCGATCGTCTTTTCAAACTCCTTCATGCCCTTTTCGAGCGTCGATTCAAAACGCGAGATCTCGCGCTCGATCTCCTGCAGAATATAATCTTCTTTCTGCGGCAGCAGCGGATATGCCTCGTCGTACACTTCTTCAATAAAGATCTTCGCCACGTTCAGCATTTCCGTGCTCGCAATGCCCAGCGCCTTGCAGTAACGGATCGCGCGGCGCATCAGCCTGCGCAGTATATACCCCGCGCCCGTGTTCGAAGGCAAGATCCCGTTCACGTCGCCGATCAGCATCACCGTCGTGCGCGTATGATCCGCGATGATGCGCATCGCTTTGCGGTCCGCGCCGCCGTCGTCGTACTTCTTGCCCGATACCTTTTCCAGATATGCGATCGCCCCGCTGAACAAGTCCGTCTTGTACCCGTCCGTCAGCCCGTTCAGAAACGCCAGCATCCTGTCCAGACCGAATCCCGTATCCACGTTCTTGTTTTCCAGCGGTACATACCCGTCCGCCGTCTTTTTGTACTGCATATATACGTCGTTGCCGATCTCGACATACCTGCCGCACGGACAGTTGATGTCGCAGGGCTTCCTGCCGCATTCCTTGTCCGTCAGCGGGTAAAACCATTCGTTGTCCGGCCCGCAAGGCGTGCCCACCGTGCCTTCCAGCTCCCACCAGTTGTTGGACTTGTCCAAATAGAAAATATGCTCGGGTCTGATCCCCAGATCCATCAGAAGTTTCGCCGTTTCATCGTCGCGCGGCACGCTCTCGTTGCCCGCAAACACCGTCGAACAGATCTTGTCCGCATCCAATCCGAATACCTTCGTCAAAAGCTCGAACGACCACGCCGTCTTTTCTTTTTTAAAATAATCGCCCAGCGACCAGTTGCCCATCATCTCGAAAAAGGTGAAATGCGTTGCGTCCCCGACCGATTCGATGTCCACCGTGCGCACACAGCCCTGCACGTTGCAGAGCCGCTTGCCCGCCGGATGGGGCTGTCCCAGCAAATACGGCATCAGCGGCTGCATGCCCGCTACATTGAACATCACGCCCGTCGATCCGTCACCGATCAGCGATACCGCCCCGATATTCACATGACCTTTGCTCTCATAAAAAGATAACCATTTGTTTCTCAGTTCTTTACTTGTAATCATAATTCGCCTCTGCTTTTTATTTCTGCTCCCGTGCCGCGCCGTGAATCCCCCGCCTGAGGATTCACGGCGCGGCACGCCTTTATTCCTGTTTTTCGGGCGGAGCCTGTTCCGCTCCGTCTTCCTTTTTGAATTCTTCCCTGAGCTCCTGACGGATCGCCCGCTCCGCTTCGTCCGTCTTTTCTTGCTCGGTTTCTTCCCGCGGGACAGGGAAAAGTTCTTCACGGCCGCATTCGAATTTTTCGCCCGTGAGCTTTTCGAGCGCCGATTCCAGCCGCGCGATACGGCATTTGAGATACTGGATCTCCTCCGCATTCGGGTCGCATTTTTCCTGCAAAAGGTCGGGCTTTTCGCCGCGGATACGCACGACGCGCCCCGGTACGCCCACAACCGTCGCGTGCGGCGGGACTTCCTTCAAAACGACCGCCCCCGCGCCGATCTTCGCGCCTTCGCCGACCGTGAACCCGCCCAGCACTTTCGCGCCCGAACTGATCACGACATCCCTTTCGATGGTCGGATGACGCTTGCCCTTTTCCTTGCCCGTTCCGCCCAGCGTGACGCCCTGGTAGATCACCACGCCGCTCTTCACTTCCGCCGTTTCCCCGATCACGACGCCCATGCCGTGGTCGATAAATACGCCGCCTTCGATCTTCGCCGCAGGATGGATCTCGATCCCCGTCAGGAATTTCGCAAACTGCGAAACCATCCGCGCCAGAAGTTTTAAGTGCATTTTATACAATCGGTTGGCAAACCTGTGCCACGAAAGCGCATGCACCCCCGAATAGGTCAGCCAGATCTCGAATTTGTTGCGCGCCGCAGGATCGTTGCGCTTTGCCGCTTCAATGTCCGCGCGTAAACGTTTAAACATAATCACTCTCCCTCGCCCCGCACCCGCTCCCGCGGATACAGCGCCGTCAGATTATTCTGCGGATATGGAATTCATCGAACGCCGCGTCAATAAAATCCCTGTTGAACACGCGATAATCCATCAGATATTTCACGACGACGTCGCGCGCGTCCGCAAAATCATAATATGCACCGCAAAGCTGCATGAGTGCATCCATATCTTCTTTCCGAAGCGCCAAAAGCAACCCCAGCTTGTACAGCAGTACCTTTTCGGGCATATACCAGCCCCGCAGCGTCTTCTTCCACGTCTCCTCCGCGATCCCCAGTTTCGCAGCCATCGCCGACGGGTCTTCCCCGTACTTGCGCACCACTTGCTCGATCGCCTTCCCGTGCACCGCCCGGATCCCGAAAAAACACTTGAACCGTATCTTCGCCGGCGAAATCCGCACCGAATACGTGAAATTATTGTCCACGTACCGCTCTTTCAGCTCCGCCAGTACTTGCGCACTTTGCGGCTGATAATAAATTTTTCGGATCTCGTTCGTGGCAACTTCCCCTTCCTCAATCCGGTTTTTATTCTTCAGCACCATCGAGATCGTTACCGATTCATAAGACGGCAAGGTACTGATCAGATCAAAATTCGCAGACTTTTTACTGAAATATTCGTTCAGATCCTGCAAAAAATTTTCGCTCATCCCAAATTACCGCCATGTTTTATTTTTACTCAGCTTCTATTATACATTTTTTCGCCGAAATTTCAATGCTTTTTCATGCCACGAAAAAATTTTTTCTGAAAACTCTGAAAAACATTCACAAATAATGTAAATTTCGTTGCCGTTTCCTGTGAAATATGTTATAATGTCCCTGTTAAAAACAAACAACGGAGGAATTCGCTTACGAAACGCACGAGAATCGACGAGATCGCACTTCTGATCGAAAAAAACGGAAAAATGAGCCTGGAGGAACTTGCAGTTCAGTTCCCCGAAGTTTCCGATATGACGCTCCGCCGCGATCTGCTGGAGCTGGAAAAAGAAAATAAAGTCATCCGCGTGCGCGGCGGCGCCATGTCCGTACTCGAAGTACAGAAACGCTCAGGCGAAGCCTACGCTCAGAAATCTACCATCAACACCGACGCGAAAAAAGTCATCGCCAAAAAAGCGGTTTCTTTGATCGACGAGGGCGTCAGCATGTTCCTCGACGGCGGCACTACCGCCCTGCAGCTTGCAAAGGAACTCCCCGACCGCCCCTGCCATATCTTCACCAACGGCATCGTGGTCGCCGAAGAACTCGCCCATAAAAAACAGCCAGAAGTGGTTCTCGTCGGAGGTTCCCTCATCAAAGAAAACCTCTCCACCGCTTCACCCTATACAAAAGTTTTCCTGGGCAATACCAATTTCGAACTCGCCATCATCTCCGCTTCCGCGTTCTCTTTCGAACAGGGCTTCTCCTGCATCTCGCAAGTGGAATCCGATCTCTTGAAATTTATCCTCGCCCGCGCGAAAATGGTGTATATGATGCTCGATACGTCCAAAATCGGCAAGATCATGCCCTACACCTTCGCTTCGCCCGATAACATCGACGTCCTCATCACCGACGATAACTTCCCCCAGAACGTCAAAGAAAAATTCGAGGAGAAAAATATCGTCGTCATCTGACTTTGTTCCTCATCCCCGACGGCTTCGCCAGAAGCCGTCTTTTTGATGCCGCCCGCATCCCTCGCTTCCTCGGATCCGAAAAAATTGCCCTCTTTGTTTTTATAAATGCCGCCGCTTATGCCGCCTTTCGGCATTGCCGCCTTTCGGCATTGCCGCCTTTCGGCTCTGCCGCCGCGGAAACGTTTTCGCGGCGGCAGAGCGTGTTACGTATGGCCGCCGCAAAACAAGATTTTCAGCGACAAATTTTTCAGCGTGAACCGCAGGTTTTATGAAAGGAAAAAGCGGCGCGCAATCTCAGCCCAGCAGATTTTTTCGGGCAAAGGCTTGCAGAAAAGCGGCAGCATTTGTTTTCCTGCGCGGCAGATCTCTTCTCTCGGACAAAGGCTTGCATTGAAAGAAACGGCACACGTTCCCTTTCCGTTCGGGAAGGGCGAAAATCAAACAAAAGAAATAAACAGGGCGGCTTGCCGCCGAAGGATGGTATTATGCTGTATCTGATCCGGCACGGAGAATCGGAATACAACCGTCTCGGGCTTTTGTGCGGACGGCACGACTCCGCCTTGACCGAACAAGGAAAAAACGCCGCAAAACTTGCAGGCGAACAGCTCAAAGACATACGTTTTGACGCCGCATTCTGTTCTCCTCTTGTGCGAGCTGAAGAGACCTGCCGGCTGGTTTTATCCGTCAACCGCGGCCCCGTCCCCGAAATTATAAAAGATCAGCGGATCATCGAACGCAGTTTCGGCGATTTTGAAGCAAAACCGCTCGCCGACACCCCCGACATCGACCGCCGCTGGGACGTCCGCTTTGACGCCGCTTCCCGTCATATGGAAAGTTTGGAACATATGGTCGAACGCGTCCGTTCGTTTGTTCAATGCCTGCAATCCCGCTATGCGGGAAAAAACGTCCTCGCCGTTTCCCACAACGGCACGATACGCGCCTTCCGCCTCATCCTCGAAAACTATCCCCCGCTCGATCAGCTGGACAGCATCGCTCCGCTCGGCATCGGAAACGCACAGATCCTGCAACTTCCTCTCTGACGCCCCGCCCGTTCCGCGAACGGTTCACCGTTTTTCGGTTTCCTGCTTCTCTTTTGCCGATCGCCTGTAACTTCACCGCTTCTCCTTTGTTTTTCCCCGCTTTTTTCTGCTGATTCTCCCTTTCCTCTTTGTTCATTCTTTATTCTCTGTAAATTGCCCGTACATTCTCTGCTTTTTCGGACGGATCTTTATTTCTTTACCGCTCCGCGGAAAAAAATTTCCGCGGAGCGGTAAAACGCAAACC
>USSJ01000096.1 GCA_900557285.1 uncultured Clostridia bacterium
TGCCCCAAATGATAAAAAAGCCGTCAGGCCGCTCTTTTTGGGAGCGGCCTGACGGCTTTCAAAAAATGATCATTCAAATAAAATCTTAGGATAAGAATACGGCGCAGTATTCGCCGGACAGCAAAAGCGGCGGACAAACCTGCATGTTTGTCCGCCGCCCTAAAATTCCGAAACGTCAAAAATAACGATCCCTGTTTTTTAACGGCACGGATTCTGAACAAACCGAATACCTCTATACAAGGTTTAAAATTCTCAATAGAGCAAGCGCGCCGTTTCGGGCAAAGTCATGACCGAACTGTTGTCCCCGCGCACGGTAAAGTATTCGTCGTGGTACGTTTTGTGCGGGATCATATACACGCGTTTTCCCCGCCATTCCCCGTTGACGCTGTCGGTAAACCTGCGGTGAGACAATATATATGCGAACAATCCGTAGTTCAGTTCCACGATCACGTTTTCATAACCTTCGGCAAAACATTTCTTGATCGCGCATTTGACCTTGAAAGCCATATACGAATCGGAAATAATATACCCCGAGCCCTTGCAGTGTGAGCATTTTTTTGTCAGCATGGAAACAATGTCGGTCTTTACTTTCTTGCGCGTGAACTGCACGAGTCCGAGCTCTGTCATTGCCGTAACGTTGCACTTTGCGCGGTCTTCGCGCAGATGATCTTCCAGCTCTTTCACGACTGCGGCGCGGTGTTCTTCACTGACCATGTCGATGAAATCCACGACCACGATCCCGCCAAGATTCCGCAGACGTACCTGCCGTGCGATCTCTTTCGCCGCCAGAAGATTGGTGCGGAATACCGTATCTTCCAGACCCGATCCGCCCGTAAACTTCCCAGTGTTCACATCGATCGCCGTCAGCGCTTCGGTGCGGTCAAAAATCAGATACGCCCCGTTTTCCAGCGGCACGCGCGTGCTCATCAGACGATATACCTGCTCTTCCAGCCCGAAAAATTCGAACATCTCGCGCTTTCCGTCATAGCGCACAAGCTTGCTCTTGCTGCGCGTACGGCGAAACGCCGCTTCTACCCTTTGGTAACTCTTGTCGTCCCCGATATAGATCTTATCCACATCCGAAAGGTCAAAATCGCGCAAAAGACGCACATGCACGTCCGCATCGCGGTAGACAAGATCGCCCACCGAAGCATTTTTGTATGCTTCCAGCGCTTCCGCATACAGTCCGCGCAGGTACTTGACTTCCTCTTTCAGGTCGGTAAACTTTACGTTCGGCGCATTCGTGCGCATGACGATGCCGCCGTCGCCTCCCGCCAGCTTTTCCGCCTGTTTCATCAGCTGTGCGCGCAATTCTTCATCCGTGATCTTGCGCGATACGGCGCAAAAATCCGCCAGCGGCAGCAGGATCACATTCTTGCCAACAAACGAAAGGCACATGCTCAGGCGCGCACCCTTGCTCCCGATGGGAGATTTCGCCACCTGCACCATCACTTCGTCGCCCGCCTTCACATTCAGTTGCAGCGGCTGAACCGCCGCACCGGCAGCCTCCGCCGGGATATCCCCGGCATACAGATACCCGTTCTTTTCCCGCCCGAACGCCACAAAAGCTGCCTGCATCCCCTCCAGTACGTTGACGACCCGGCCCTTATAAATATTGCCGGATATTTCGGTGGAACTGTCCGAATCGAGATGAAACTCGACAAGCTGACTGCCCTCGGTTACTGCCGCAAAGCAGTCATCCCCGAAGTAGTCAAAATACATATTTTTTTGCATCTATAAACCTTGCCGCGCCCACAGGCGCGAAAATAAAATACCAAGAAAGGGAATACGATCATTCCTTTTATTATTTTAGCATATGAATCATGCCATTGCAAGGATTATTCGAAAAAAGACGCCGAAATTTCCCGATATTGCGCAATTTTATGATGTTTTCCCAAACCTTTCCGTTTTATTCTTTTTTCTCGGGACAGTTTTCGCGGCAAAATTCCTCTTCGGGCGGAAATTCAGCCTCTTCCTCCCTTTCGTTTTCTTCCAGATACACCGAAACGGGAGCGCGTATGTCCGCCCGTGAAACGATCTCTAAAAATTCATCCTGCGAAAGCACGCACACCAATTCTCCGCTCTCGTCAAAGAGCAAAAGCTCGAGATATTTCCCGCGTTCGAGAAAGGATATGGCGCGCCGTACGGAACTGCTCTGCAGGAGCGCCACGCGCTTGACGGGCATCCCGCGCGCAAGTCCGCGCGAAAAATCCTGCAAAAAACGCGTATACCGTTCATCGCGCGCGCCGATCGTTCCGAACAGCACGAACAGCGCAAAAAACAAAATGCTGATATTCGGACTTTGAAAACAGCTTGCGGCAAACAGCGCGCCCAATGCGCAGGATACGCCGATCCCCACGCCGAGCATACACCTGCGCGCAAAGGTATCCCCCTTCCATTTCACAAGAAAACAACACAGAATGCGTCCGCCGTCCAGAGGATACGCAGGCAAAAGATTGACGGCGGCGAGAAACGCCGACGCGATCGCCGCCGTGTCGGTATAGGGATAGGTATCGGGAAAGAGCCACCAAAGCGCCACAAATCCTGCCGCACAGGCGGCGTTGATCAGGGGACCTGCCAGCGCCAGACGGATCTCGTCGGAAAGAGGGATCCCCTCGATATCCCCCGAAACGACCGCACCGCACGGCAAGAGCCGCAGGCGCGACAGTCTGCACCCGATGCGCGCCGCATATGCGGCATGGCCGAATTCGTGGATCACCGCCACCAGCGTATACACGAGAAACAAAAAGAGCTGTCTTTTGTACAGGAACCACAGCCCGAACAAAAGAAAAAGCGGATGCACGGAAACCGTGAACCGCTTTCTTGCGGCGTTTCCGGTTTTCGCGGCGTTTTTCCCGCCGCGGAAAAACGCCGCGAACTTTGTCATAAATTTCTGCATTTTCGCTCAGAGCATCCCCGCCGTTCTCACGCGCCTTTATACGTTCCAGACGATGTCATTGTTTTCGTTGACCGTAAACGACGTGATCAGAGAACCCGAATCATACATGGACACCGAAACGGGCGCCGAACCGTCCGTAAACCCGACGGGAATGGTCGCAAAAACCGTTTCTCCCGCTTCGACGTATGCGTGCGTGAGACCTGTGATGACCGTCGTGAAAGAAGTCGTATGCGAAACTTCCACCGTGTAGCCGTTTTCACCCTGCGCCACGTTCTGCACCGTGCCGCCGTACGGCGCGTACACGCTGCATTCGCCCTGGAACGTCAGTACGCCCGTATCTGAAACCGTGCAGACGATCTCCGTATCGGATACCACGGGATACAGCGTAAGCTCCGAATATGTACGGTCATCCTGTACCGCCGCGGGCGTGTCTTCCGTTACCAGTCCGCGGAAAAACGTATTGATCGCACTGTTTTCCCAGAACAGGTTGGTCAGCAAAATCGTTGCACACAACGCACAGATCGCCACAAATTCCGCGATCAGCACCTTTCCGTCCAAAAATTTCTTCCGCGGCGCTTTCGGCTCTTCTTCGCTGTACACGCGCGGCTCGCCGTAATCGGTGATGTTCTCCCCTTCCGCCACACTCTCGTCATACTGCGCGTTTTCCACACGCTCGTTGACCGTTTCCACGACCTGCTCTTTCAGTTCCGTCGGCCCCTTTCTGCGCTTGCTGCGCTTTTTCGTAACGTTGAGAGTATTGACGGGTATTTCGAGCATCTCCGCATAGTCGATGGTTTCGCTCATAACTCATTTCCTCCGGTTTTTGTTCGTTGTATTTGTATTGTATGCACCTGCTTCCGCTTTCAGAACTGTTTTTCGAAATTTTTTCGTATTTGTTTGCACCTTTTTGATTTTTCCTGTATAATATGGTTAGTCGCATTTTTTCGATCCGAAAAAGGGTGCGGCGATCCAATACAAGATAAATCTATTCGACGGGTATAAAAAATATGAAAATTTCCGAACTTTTCCAAAAGAAAAAGGCGGTCTATTCCTTTGAGATCTTTCCGCCGAAACCCTCGGCAGAACTTTCCGCCGTGCAAAACACCATCGAAGAGCTCTCCGCCCTGCACCCCGACTATATTTCCGTAACTTGCAGTGCGGGCGGCTCGGGAAATTCGCGCACGGGCGAGATCGCAAAGCTGGTCAGAAGCCTCGGCGTTGAACCTCTGGCGCACGTTACGTGCATCAATTCGGATAAAAATTCAGTCCGCACCGCACTCGATCTTCTGCAATCGGACGGGATCGAAAACGTCCTCGCGCTCCGCGGTGACCGCATTGCAGGATCGGAGGACAGCAAAGATTTTGCGCATGCGTCCGACCTCGTCCGCTTTATCCGCGAAAGCGGCTACGATTTTGATATTGCGGGCGCCTGCTATCCCGAGTGTCATCCCGAATGTACGGACATTCTCACCGACATCCGCAATTTAAAGAAAAAAGTGGACGCGGGCGTTACGCACCTGAACACACAGCTGTTTTTCGACAACGAAGACTTCTACCGCTTCCGCGACATGCTTTCGCTTGCGGGCATCGACGTGCCCGTCCAGGCAGGCATCATGCCGCTCGTCAAAAAGGGACACGTCGACCGCATCATTTCCCTTTCGGGAGCCAAGATCCCCGCGAAGATTTCGCGCATGATCTCCCATTTTTACGACAAACCCGATTCGCTCATGGAAGCGGGGATCGCTTATGCCGTGGATCAGATCGTCGATCTGCTCTCGGCAGGCGTGCGCGGCATCCACCTCTATGTCATGAACAATCCCTATGTGGCGCGCCGCATCAGCGAAAATATTTCGCAAATCCTCGGAGAGATCAATGCAGATTGACCGCGAAGAATTTTTACGTTATTTAGGATGGAAAGGACAGGAAACGGACGATACGTTCCTTCAAAAACTGGACGAAGCCGCAAAGCAATGTCTTGCTTTGGCGGCGCCGCGTTCCGTCGTACGGAAGTTTGAACTGACCGAAGGTCTCGAACTTAAGGGCACCGGTTTTTTCCTCGAAGGAAAGGACATTTCCGAACACCTGAAAGGCTGCAGTGAAATTTACCTGATGGCGGCGACCGTCGGGATCGGAGTGGAACGGGAACTCATGCGCCTTACGCAAAAGAGCGCAAACGCCGCCCTTTTGTTCGATACCGCGGCAAGCTGCGCCGTCGAAAGCTATTGCGACGACGTATGCGACGACCTGCAAAAGGACAACCCTTTCCTGCTTACCGCGCGTTTTTCCTGCGGCTACGGGGATTTTCCCCTGACCGCGCAAAAAGATATCTGCAAACTTCTGCGCACCGATTCGCAGATCGGGCTGTGCTGCGACGAAAGTTTTCTCTTGACGCCGCGCAAGTCCGTAACCGCCGTCGTCGGAATCAGCCGTATCCCCTATGTCCCCCAGAAAGCGCCCGTGCGCTGCATGCACAAGTGTTCCGCCTGCAAAAATGCGGGCTGCGCTTTCCGAAAAACGGAGTAACCCCTATGGATTTTTTTAAATTTCTTTCAGACAATATTGTCGTTTTTGACGGCGCTTTCGGCACGCTTTTGCAAAAAAAAGCGGGGAACGTAGGCACGATTCCGGAACGTCTGAACGTAGAAAGGCCTGAACTGATCGCCGAGATCCACCGCGATTACGCGCGCGCAGGCGCGG
>USSJ01000097.1 GCA_900557285.1 uncultured Clostridia bacterium
TCCGTCCCGGAAATCAGCCGCCAGCCCTGTCTGCCATATTCGTTCAGCTTTTCAATGTATCTCTCCATCTTTCTATGAACGTTAAAAGACGGCTCCGCTCCCAGATCTGCCGTCATATACTCGTATTTTTTCATAAGAGAATCCTCCTGTTTGATTGCGCTGTCCACGTCTTTCTCCTGATATTCTATCATACTTTTTTACCGCTTGCAAGCGGGCGCACATTTTTAGCATACGCAAAGCATACAGATAATTTGTGCGGTTGACAGGGGTCCCCTTTGTGCGGTATAATAATACCGAAAATATTCAAACGAGGCGCCTCTATGATAGCAGATAACGTAAAGAAAACGCTCGCTGAAATTGCAAACGGAAACCCTTACGGGGAAAAAGTAACGCTTGTTGCCGCGACCAAGACGCGCACACCCGAAGAGATCAACGAAGCGATCGCCGCAGGCGTTACGGACATCGGAGAAAACAGGGTGCAGGAATTTCGCGACAAGTTCGACCTCGTCCGCGGCGCAAACCGTCATTTCATCGGACATCTGCAGACAAACAAAATCAAATACCTGATCGGGAAATGTTATCTTATCCATTCCCTCGACCGCTTTGATCTGGCGGAAGAATTGCAAAAGCGCGCGGAAAAAGCGGACTGGACCGCCGATTGTCTGATCGAAGTGAATATCGGCAACGAGCTTTCCAAAAGCGGGTTTTCCCTTGAAAATGTCTGTGACGCTTATCAAAAGTTGGTAAAATATCCCAATATTCGCATCCGCGGGCTTATGGGAATGCTGCCAATTTGTGAAGATACGCAACATTTACGCTCATTATGCTTGTCTATGCGCAAAATTTATGATACAATAAAAGAGCAGGATGAAAATATCCGTTATCTGTCGATGGGCATGAGCGGAGACTGGAAACTGTGCGTGGAATGCGGCAGCAACATGATTCGTCTGGGAACTTCCCTGTTCGGGCCCAGAAAAATACAGATTCCTGTAAACGACTGATCGAAAACAAGGGGGAGACATGGGATTGTTTGATAGTTTCAGACAAAAGAACGAATTTAAAAAGCGGTCGATTCCCGGAGAAGCTCTGCCCGAAAAACAGCATTTCAGCCGCGAAGAGGGCAGCCGCCCCATGCAGATACGCCGTCCCAGATCTTTTGCGGACGTCGAGGAGATCATCGACCGGTTCAAGGACAATCTGACCGTCATCGTTTACGTGAACGAACTGAGCGACTCCACTGCAACGCGCGTGACCGATATGCTCAGCGGTGCGATCTATGCGCTCGGCGGCGGTATGGCACTCCTGCAAAAAGATATGTATATCTTTACCCCCGACGGCGTTGACCAGAAATAACTCCCCTTTCGCGAACATTTTTCCCGTTGCGGAACGGCTCAAAAAGCTCACCGCACTGAAATAGAGGGAAAATTACGAAACTCTCTTCTTTTTCTTTAAAAAAAGGAATATGAAGCTATCCGTTTGTTTTCTTTTACACTGCTCCTATGGGAGCAGATGCGAGATATACACTGAACCAGGAAAGAAGGCAGGTTGCAAAACCTGCCTTCTTTCTTTTCTGCCGATGTAAAATAAAAACAGGCACGTTATGCCGAAATATTTACATACAACTATGTTTTCCCCTAACCCGACATCAGATGATATCCGCACAAAAATATCCGTTCAACATCTTTGCCGAAAACAGCTTTTGCAAAAACAGGCGCATCCCGCGAAATATTTCGCGGGATGCGCCCTGTTCAAAATATAAGCAAAATTTACGTCAATCTTATACAGACGAGCGTATCGCCGCACTGCAGTTTTGTCGCCCCGTAAGGAATGACCGTGCCGCCGCCTCGCTTGATCATGGCGATCAAAACACCTTGCGGAAGATGCAGATCTTTGATCGCTTTCCCTGTATACGCATGCCCCTCGCCCACATATTCTTCATACATTCCGAACTCCTCGCGGTTTTCGAATTCGGGGGCAGCCGTAACCAGCAAGTCGCCCGCATTTACCTGCGTTTCCCCATTCGGGACAAGCACTTCCTCGCCGCGGACGATCAGGACGATCAAAAATTCGCGCGGCATCACGCAGTCTTTGAGTTTTTTTCCTGCCCACGGGTGATTTTCACCTACCACGATTTTGACAAAGCTGATCGAACCTTCTTCCTGATAGTCGTTGAATGTGCGCAGAACGTCGCCGCCGGGAGCGATCATGCCGGACTTTTTGGATAAGAGAGGCAAGAGCGTACCCTGTACGAGAATCGAGAGCAAAACCACGCAGAATACGATGGAAAAGAGATCATATGGGAGATTGTCTTCCCCGATCAGCCCGACCGCATACACGGCGAACACGACGGACGCAACACCGCGAAGCCCTGCCCACGATACGACAAAGATCTGATTCCCTTTTGCACGGAAAGGCAAAAGCAATGCCGAAACCGCCGCAGGACGGGAAAACAGCGTCATGAACAGGAAAATCAGCAACGCAGGCACAAGCACCTGCGGACGTATCAGCCATTCGGGCGTCGCCAAAAGTCCGAGAAGGAAAAATATCACCATCTGCGCAACGCCCGTCAGTGCGTCAAAAAAACGTACCGCGTCGCGCTTTTGCGCGATGTGAGCATTCCCGAGCATGATCCCGCAAATATACGCCGCCAGATATCCGTTGCCCGCCCAAAGCCCTGGAAGCACCGACGGCATTGCATACGCCATCATCGCCAAGGCAATAATAAAAATCGTACTGCTCTGCCCCATCGACAGCGAAAACCGCTTTAAAACAGCAATTCCCAAAAATCCGAATACGATTCCCGAAAGAGCACCGAATCCGATCTGCGCGCACAGCATCCCGAAGATCTGCCAACCGCCCACCGCACTCCCCGCGCCGCGCTGCGCCATGATCACCGCGACAAAAACCGCCGTCAGCATGTACGATACGGGATCGTTGGAGCCCGATTCCATTTCCAAAAGGGACGATGTCCTGTATTTGAGATTCAGCCGTCGCGACCGCAGGATATTAAAGACCGAAGCCGCATCCGTAGAACACAATACGCTCCCGATCAGCATGCTTTCCGCCCAGCCGATCCCGCCAAAAGGCAGAATACGGAAGATCGCGTAAACGCCCGCGCCCGTGATCCCCGCCGTCAGCGCCGTGCCGATCGACGAAAGAAGCATCGCGCGCGGCGCAACAGGCTTCGCTTCTTTATAATTCGTTCCGAATCCGCCGTAAAAAATTACAAATACGAGACATACGGAACATACAACGTTGCCCAATGCGTAATCGGTAAAGTTCCCGATCTTCGGGCGCAATAACACCCCGAACACGATCCCGAGTCCGATAAACAATAATAAAGAGGGTATTTTCAGCCGATCGGTCATGCGGTTGATCAGCACGCACAACGCGATCACCACGCCGAGCAGCAACAGCAAATAGACGTATTCCATGTTTTTTCTCCCTCGGAACGCGTCTTCCGCGCCCCTCTATGCCCTGAACATGCGCAACTTATCTTTCACAATATCCACAATAAACGGAAGATCGTCGTACAGTTCCCCGTCCACCTGCAAGGTCAGAGGTTTTTCGGGTTCGATCTCGATGTGTTCGCACCGTTCAAAAAAAGTAAATTTTTCTTTTAAGATTTTTCCCTTCATCAGCTTGATGAATGCAGGCGGCACGGCAAGTTTTTTTACGTCGTCCACGACAACGAAATCCAAAAGACCGTCTCCCAGTTTTGCTTCGGGACACATCGGGATCCCCCCGCCAATCCTGTATCCGTTGCCCACACAAGCGATCAGCGCATTGTAAGAACTCTCTTTTCCGTTCACGCGCACCTTCATCTTGTAATTTTTGAATTTGCACAGCGATATGATCAGGCTGACAATGTACTGAAACTTTCCGCGCAATATTTTCGAAGAACGGCAGCGCTGTAATATTTCCACGTCGATGCCCGTACCTGCCACATTGATGCCGCGCACACCCTGCGGCATTTGCATGTATTCGGTAAATTTCGGCTTTGTATCGAGAATCAGATCCACCGCCGCTTCCGGCTGCAGAGGGATCCCCGCCGCCGCCGCAAAATCGTTGCCCGTGCCGGCAGGCACAAGCCCCAGCGCACAATTTTCAAAATTTGTCATGCCGCACACCGTTTCATGCAGGGTTCCGTCCCCGCCGATCACGACGAGATCGCCCCCTTCCTGCGAAAGATCGTGCGCCAAAATGGTCGCCTGTCCGGGTTTTTCCGTCTCAAATACGCGAAACTCCGCTTTCCGCTCGGCAAAACGCGCCAATGCGCGGCGATGTAGTTTTTTCTTTTTTCCCTCTCCCGACATCGGATTAAGAATAATATTGAGCATCCGTTTTTTCCTCTTTTGCTTTTTGCCCAAAAATTTTGCTTATTACCTTATTATTATATAATAAATCGCACATGATTGCAATTTATTTTGAAAATTGTTATAATAGACGCACAGAAAAATTTTGTCAAATGGGCGCGATTTCAGCGCAAAGGAAACATATGCAGCTTTCAATACCCCAAAAACTGATGGAGCTGGCGCAAGCGGCACCCTTTCCGCTCTATCTTGTGGGCGGAGCCGTACGCGACGCGCTTGCAGGCCTGACCTGTTCGCAGGACTGGGACATCTGCGCCCCGTGCGACGCCGAAACGTTTTCAAAACTGGCAGCCGAAAACGGCTTTACGGTCAACGGCACATATAAAAACACGGGAACGGTCAACCTGAGCGACGGGGAGCACAAATTTGAATTTACTTCTTTCCGCACGGACGTTTACCGCCGCGGAGAACACGCTCCCGAAAAGATCGTCTTTACCGACGATATCGAGGCGGACGCGCGCCGCCGCGACTTCAAGTGCAACGCCGTATATTACGATCTCCGCTCAAAAAAGATCGAAGATCCTTTGGGCGGGGTTTCGGACATAGAAAACAGGTGTATTTCCACGACCCGCGCGGCAGATGAAGTTTTTTCCGAAGACGGGCTGCGCCTCATGCGGCTGGCGCGGCTTTCGGCACAGCTGGGATTCACGCCCGATCTTGAATGTATATTCGGCGCCAAATTCAATGCGGCGCTCATCGCAAAGATTTCCGCGGAACGGATCTTTGCGGAATTGCAGCTCATCCTGCACGCAGACGAAAAATACGGACGAAAATACGCGCATTACGAAGGATTGAAGCTTTTGGAAGGGACGGACGTACTCAACTACATTCTGCCCGAACTGGCGGCGGGAAAGGGAATGCCGCAACGCAAAGATTTTCACGATCACGACGTTCTGGAACATTCGTTCCGCGCCTGCAAATATGCAGACAGCCGCATCCGCCTGACGGCGCTTTTACACGATGCGGGGAAGCCTGCCGTATACGCCGAAACGGGAAAATACCACGGCCACGACGTTGCGGGAGAAAAGATCGTGCGACAGATCCTTGAACGGCTCAAAGCGCCGAAAAAGACCGTCGACACGGCGGCAAGGCTGACCCTTTTGCACATGTACGATCTGGACGGAAAGACGCGCGAAAACAAGATCCGCACCTTTATCGTAAAAAACTATGACGTGTATCCCCTTTTGCTTCTTTTAAAGCAAG
>USSJ01000098.1 GCA_900557285.1 uncultured Clostridia bacterium
CCACTTCACGCTCCCCGAAACGGTATACGATCTTTCCGCCTTTCACCCCCGTTATTTCCAGATAATTGTGAAAATGCGCATCTTTCATGACCGTATCCTGTGTATAGACAAACTCCTCCAGAAAAAAACCGAAGCCCTGCTCCATCTGCCATTCATCATGAATCGTCTTCATTCCGCACTCCTTTTTTCTATTATAACACATCCGAAAAGATTTGGTATATTTTTTTAAAATTATGGTATCTTTTGATTTTTTCTTTTTTGATGTGCTTTCTTTACTTGTATTTTTCTATGTGCTATACTGAAAAAAAGCATTCGAACAAGAAGGGGAAAAACTTTTATGACGATATCCGAACGTTTTAAAAATTTTATGGAAGGCAAACCGATCGACCGATTGCCTGCGATCGAATGGGCGCCCTATTGGAACCTCACGGTCAACCGCTGGAGAGAAGAGGGGCTGCCTGCCGATTGCGTGACCCCGTACGACATCCAGAACTATTTCGGACTGGATAAATGCTGCCAGAGTTATTTCACCTGGCAGACCGCACAGACACCGCAGCCGCAGGAATACGGACACGGGATCATCCGCGACGAAGCTGACTACGAAAAAATCTTGCCTACCCTATATCCGGAACCCAGCCTTCCCAAAGAACACATTGAATGGCTGAAAAAAACGCATGCAGACGGCGACACGCTGCATTTCTTTACCGTAGAAGGATTTTTCTGGCAGCCGCGCGTATTGCTGGGCATCGAACCGCATCTTTACAGTTTTTACGATCAGCCCGAACTTTACCACCGCATCTGCGAGGACAACGCCGCATGGATCAAAAAGGTGTTCGAATACGCCATGAACGTATTTCCCTTCGATTTCATGAGTTTTGCCGAAGACATGAGCTACAACAACGGTCCCATGCTCTCCAAAGAAACGTTTGACGAATTTCTGATGCCTTACTACAAAAAGACAATGCCGCTTCTGAAAGGATATACCTACAGTTTTGTGGACAGCGACGGCGACATCACCAAAGCGGTGGATTGGTACGCCGAAGCGGGTGCGGACGGCATGTTCCCGCTGGAACGACAGGCAGGCGTGGACGTATCCCTGTATATCCGCAAACAGCCGCAAATGGCGTTTATCGGGCATTTCGACAAAATGTGCATGAAGTTCGGCGAAGAAGCGATGACGCGTGAATTTGAACGGCTTCTTCCCTCCGCGCGGAAAGGAAAAGTACTCTTCTCCTGCGACCACCAGACCCCGCCCGACGTTTCCATCGAAAACTACAGAATTTACGTGCGGCTGCTGAAAAAGTACGCAGTCCTGGCCGCACAAAAATAATTCCCCGTAAGCGCTCCGAAGGCGCTTGCGGTTTCGGCCCAAATACCGCCAGACAGAGCCTGCAATTTTGCTCTGTCCGGCGCTTTTTTCGGTCTGTCCGAAAAGCCGGTCTCAAAGAAAGCAATATAAAATATCGCCCGCAATAAACACTTCCCTGCCATGACAGCAAAGCCCGTCCGCGCAAAAATTTTGCGCGGACGGGCTTTCATTGCAGTAAAAGCCGCCGAAAGCATTTTGCTTTCGGCGGTACCATTTTGAATTCGTATTCTTTTCTTCCCGAAGATCACGCTTTCTCGATCGCAGCCGTCATACGATTCGCTTCGCCGATCCTGCGCATGCATCCTTCCGAAAATTTCGGCGTACGGTCATACCGATATAAACCGTTCTGCTCCTGCTCGATATCGTAAAGCTGCGTATAACAAAATCCGGACAGCTTTTTATACGAAAAGAGCAGTTGCACTGTCTTGCAGTAATTTTCCGCAAATTGCTTTTCATCCGAAATCGAATCATATCCCCACGCCGTCTGTTCCTGCACGCACTGGGTCTGATTTATCCGCCCGCCGCCGAACGTTACGCCGCCGAATTCACTCAGGTGCTGCGGCTCTCCCGCATAAGAGATCCCTTCAGACGGCAGGTACATGCACATAAAATCCGCCTTTCCTTCCGCCAGTTCGTCCATCCGCTTTTTCAGTACGGGATACTCGTCATAACAATGAAAATCGGCAATATCCGTCTTTGTACCGTGCATGCCCCCGCTCACGTCCACGCACGGACGGGTCGGATCCAACGCTTTCGTGACCGCATACACGCCGTCTACAAACCGAAGATCGCGCGTCTTTGCAGGATTGTCCAGCTCTCCCCACGTTTCGTTCAACGGACACCACACCACTATGCTCGGGCGATTAAAATCCCTCTCTACGGCTTCACTCCATTCGCTCACAAACCCGCCGAACCCGTCCAGATCCGAATAGTCGACGCCCCTGCTCGCATACTCTCCCCAGACCAGAAAACCGCGCTTATCACACTCATATAAATACCTCGGATCGAACAGCTTCTGGTGCAGGCGCGCACCGTTGAACCCCAACGAGATCGCCCTTTCAATATCCGCCGCAAAATCCGTGTCCTGCGCCGGCGTATAAACTCCGCCCGGATAATACCCCTGATCCAATACCAGCCGCTGGAATACTGATTCGCCGTTCAACAAAAACCGATAGCCGTCGTACCGCACTTCCCGCAATCCGAAATAGGAATGCACTTCGTCTTCCTCAAAGCGCAAAGTCACGTCATACAGGTTCCCCTCTCCGACCTGCCAAAGCCGCTTTTCTGACAATTCCACCGAAAACTCAGCCGCATAGTTCACATTTCCGCTGTACGTACCGACAATTTTTTCACCAAACCGCACTACCACGGAGAGGTTTCCGCTTCCTTGCGTACAAACCGCCATCTTCACGCGTCCCCTTGCGGCGTCCGGATAAAACCGAACGCGTTTGAGATAGTTTTGCGGCACGATCTCCAGCCACACGCTCTGCCAGATCCCCGTGCATCTCGTGTAAAAACAGCCGTAAGACTTCTCTTTGCAGGACTGCTTGCCGGTGGGATTGCGTTCGGATAAATCATTCCGCACCTGTACTTCCAAGAGATTTTGCCCTTCTTTCAGAATCTTTGTGATCTCAAACGCAAAGGGAGTGTAGCCGCCCCTGTGTTCGCCCGCAAACGTGCCGTTCACAAAGACGCGGGCGCGGTTGCTGACGGCGCCGAAATGCAGAAACACCCTTTTCTGCGGCCGATCTTGCCACGCAAATTCCCTGCGGTAAACGCACGCATGCAAAAAACCCGTGTATCCGATGCCCGACAATTCGGATTCCGGACAATATGGCACGCGGATCTTTCCACTTGCTTCTTCGGAAGAAAACTCCCATTCTCCGTCCAGTAAAATTGTATTTTCGCGCGCAAACTGCGGTTCAGGCATCTGTGCTGTTTTTTCCATGGTTTTTGCTCCCGTTCTTGTGTTGTCGACCTGTTTGTCAGGGTCTTTTTCTCTTTCGCCGCTGAGAATTTACTTCTGCGTTGGCTCCGTCCGTGTCCGACCGCGCCGTGTTCAGACTTCCTTCCGATCGGTACCTGCTGATTCCGTCGGCGCATCTTCCCGCGTACGGCGCGCGGTCGCAAATAGCGCACGCAAATTTTTCCTGCCGTACGGTTTTTATTCCTCCAGCGCTCGCATGACCGACTCTTTGCAGAAAGCCCCGACAGCACCTTTGTGCTGCACGGTCAAAGAGCCGCAGACGTTCCCCATCCGCAGTACCTTGTTCCAATCGCGTTCCCCTGCGTCCATGGCACTCAGAACACCCGCAAAAAAGGCATCGCCCGCGCCCGTCGTATCCAACGCCCGAACGGGACGGATGGGCTCCTTCCAAATCTTCCCGTCCGCACAGACCATGCTTCCGCCCGAACCGAGCGTCACAAACACGATCTTTCCGCCGTCAGCTTTTTCAAGCAGTTTTTCTTCCGCCGTCGCGGCATCCGAAAACAGCGAAAGTTCCTCTTCCGACAGCTTCACAATGTCTGCCTTCTCCAAATACTTCCCGTAAACGGAAACCGCCTCTTCTTGGCTCTTGAAAATATCGTCGCGGTAATTGACATCAAAACTGACTCTTTTGCCAGCCTTGCGCGCACTTTCGATCAGCGCGTCCGCAAACGCCCTGCCCTCCGTCTCCGAAAGCATCAGCGAACCCAAATGCACGATATCCGCCGCCGCCACGATCTTTTCCACCGCAGAAAGGGGCAGCGCATAGTCCGCCGTATTCTTGCGGTAAAAACTGAAACGCCGCTCACCCTTTTCGTCCAGCTCCACAAACGCGAGCGTCGTGTTCCTTTCGGGATCCTTTCCCACATCCAGAAAATCAAACCCCTTTCGCGCCGCAAAATCCGCAAGAAAATCTCCGATCAGATCCCGCCCCACTCTGCCGCAGAATCCGCATTCCGTGCCGAGATCTTTCATACCGCACGCAACATTGAACGGCGCGCCGCCCGCATACCGCTCGTAAAACGTGCGCCCGCCTTCCGTTTTGCCGATCATATCGGCAAGTATCTCTCCGACACAAACAATCATATCGTCCTCCTTCTTTTACCGCCGCCCGTACGGCAGGCAAACGCGGCACGCCTGCCTTTTTCGGCCGTCCTGCCTGCCGCTTTTGCGTCTGCCCGAACTTTAAAATCACTCATTTCAAGCGGTTCACGCCCGCCGCGCCACAAACATTCAGACTAAGTATCTCTATCTGCCTGCTTTGCCCGCAAAGTACGGCGCCAGCATCGCCGCTAAATTCTGCCCCATCTGCACATGCCCGAAACCCGAAGGATGCAGAATGTCCGCCGCAAGATAATAATCCTTGTCCAGAAGTTTATGCCCGTCCAGCAAAACCGCATTCGCATATTTTTTTGCATATTCCGTGATCACGCTGCGCGTCCTGTTAAAATTTTCACGATAATCCGCAGACGTATCGCTCACGTCCGACAAGCCGCGCACCGGCGTCATGAGAAATATCGTCTTTTTCGGGAACTGTGTGCAGAATCGGTCGATCAGATTCCCCACGCGCTCTCTCACGATCTCCGTCGGCCTGTCCGCAATGTTCGTACCAGGTTCCAGATACACGGCGTCAAAATCTTCTGCGCAAAGATAATCCACCGTTTCCGGTTCGCAGAAACATCCGCCCGAAATCGCTTTGTTCAGGATATCGATGCCTAAAATCTGTGCCGCCGTATTGAGATAATTCAGCTGCGGGTACAGGCACCCGATCCCCTGTGAGATCGAAGAGCCGTAAGCGAGCATCCGCACCCGCGGAAGCTCTGCCGCCTGCGGCGCACGCAGCGGTTCGCCGTTCTCCGTCTCGATCCCGCAAAAGCGTATATTCCCGTTTCCCTCCAGCGCGATCCTCCATACCCGCTTGGAAAAACGATACTCCGATCTGCGCTCCACTCCGTCAAGCCCGGCGCTCCACGGCAATTTCCATTCCGTTTTTCCGGGCTTTGCGATCAGATGATTGTATTGATAATCACCGTTGTATGCCGTTATTTGCACTGTGTCATCCGATTCGATGTGCAGCGTCACGCTCCGCGCATCCGTCACAAACCGCAGTTCCGCCCCATACGTCGACCTCGCCGCTCCCCGATGCCCCCTGTAAATCTGTACAAAACTTCCCTCCGCATCAAACTCGGGTACCTGCAAAGAATCACATACCGACAAC
>USSJ01000099.1 GCA_900557285.1 uncultured Clostridia bacterium
GAAGATTCAAAGGTTGTTTTTATAACGCATCCATATTACGCTGTTAATAATCCAACCAATAATTTACGAATTTATAAAAAGGCAAAAAACTCTGATAATTGGAGATATATTCAATGCAAATCAAAAGAAGAGTATAGAACTAAACTTAATGAATATATTACAGGATTTTATGAATATTCAAGAGATAAAGATAAAGCTCATGCTTCCATTAAAAGTTTTTCAAAAACTAAAAGTGATTCACTTTTTGACTATTTCATGGGTGGTAAAAAAACAGAAGAAATAATGAAAGAAAATCAGATGAAAAGAGAAGAAATAGCAATGCTAAAAGATGGAACATTTTTAAAAGATAAAGATGTACCTTTAATGCAAAAAAGATGGTGTAAGTATGCAGAGAATAGTAATATTCAAATGACAGTTTTATCATTTTATCAAAATTATATAGATGAAAATATAAATAGTGAGGTGTAAAGGATGGGTATTGTAAGAAAGGTCGTGGCGGTGATCTGGTTTATTTTGGCTCCGTGCATGGTGGCCTATTTTGTGGTGAATTTTTTGGAGCTTCTCAAAGCCACGGAACAAGAGTGGGGCGGGCAGGTTATGATCGTGCTCTTTTCTCAAATTTTCTGCATTCTCCTGATCATGTTGGCGCGTTTTGCAAAACTTTTGATCAAAGTCGGAGGAAGCGAGCATGTTACGACCATCGGCATCATATTGGACCTTGTTATCGCGCCGATCAAGCTTGCGTATTTCTGGTGCATCTATGCCTTCAGGGTTATAGTTTTTATTCTGAAAAAGTTTTTTTCTTTATTGTTCGGCAGGTCGGGCTCTTCGAAATCTTCCGGCAGGGAGAGTGCGGCAGCGGTTGCCGAGCCTCGCGGCTATGAGGATCCCGACCGCGAAAGAGGATCGGACGGGAAGCTGCGCAGCTGGATCCGCAACGCTCTGCCCGGCGGCTGCCCTTCCTGGCCGTACGGACACGCATATGTCGATTCCAAGACCGTGGAACTGTCGTCCATGTCCAATACAATTCTTTTGGGGGCGCGTATCCATTTCAACTATATAGGTTCACTCGAGGGTGCCGCTTCGAACAGATCGGAGCTTCAAAGCAGCATACAAAGCGTCGGCGAAGAATACGCAAACAAGATGCTGCATGCCGCCTCTTCCGCGTTCGAACAGTTCCGCGAAAAGTATTACGGCTACGACGGCGAATGGGGGATAAAGATAAGCAACATCGACGTAAAAATGGATTTATCAAGTTCGTGATGAACAGGAAGCATTTCCCGGGTTTCGGGGAATGCTTTTTTTCTGTATCGGTTCACCGTCCGGCCGTACGATTTGCCGCCTGCGATCATTCGGACATGCCGTCCGCGATCGTACGGTTTGCCGCCTGCTGCCTGCGAACATTCGGCTCACAGTCTGCGAACGTACAGGCCCGTTATCCGAGGCTTGTTTTTGTTGACAGCTTTTGTATTGCCTTTGCGTAAAACCGTCTTTGAGAATTTTTTTGAATTCTCATAAAAAACTCTTGACAAGAACGAAAGTACGATTTATAATGATTTAGCACTCTGAATGCAAGAGTGCTAAACGCAAAAAGAGCGGAAAGGAGAACGGATGGCGGAGCTTGTAAAGGTGATCGGAGCGGGGCTTGCGGGGTGTGAAGCGGCGTACTATCTGGCGGAGCACGGATTTTCTGTGCGGCTGTACGAGAGCAAGCCGAAGAAATACACGCCGGCGCATACGCAGGAAGGGTATGCGGAGCTTGTGTGCAGCAATTCGCTGAAAAGCAACGATGTTTACGGCAATGCGTGCGGTCTTTTAAAAGAAGAAATGAGGGTTTTGGGGTCTTTGACCATGCAGGCGGCTGAGGCGACGAAAGTGCCGGCGGGCGGAGCGCTCGCGGTGGATCGGGAAGCGTTTTCGAAGTTTATAACGGAGAAAATCGAAAGTCATCCGAGGATCGAAGTCGTTCATGAAGAAGTGACGAAGATCCCCGAAGGGTATGCGATCGTGGCGACGGGGCCGCTGACGCTGGACGCTTTGGCGGAAGACATCCGCGAAAAAATGGGCGGAAACCTGTATTTTTACGATGCGGCGGCGCCGATCGTGGCGGCGTCGAGTGTGGATACTGCAAAGACGTTCACGGCGGACAGGTACGGGAAAGGCGATGGCGATTATATCAACTGTCCGATGACGAAGGAAGAATACGAGGCGTTCGTGGAAGCGCTGGGAAGTGCGGAGCGGGCGCTCGTGCATGATTTTGACAAGCGCGACGTATTTGAAGGGTGCATGCCGGTGGAGATCATGGCGGCGCGCGGGAAAGATACGCTGCGGTTCGGGATGCTCAAGCCCGTGGGGCTGTACGATGCGGAAGGGAAACGTCCGTATGCAGTTTTGCAGCTGCGCAAGGAAAACTGCGCGGGGACGGCATACAATCTGGTAGGATTTCAGACGAATCTGAAATTTCCCGAGCAGAAGCGGGTGTTTTCGATGATCCCTGCGCTGAAAAACGCGGAATTTCTGCGATACGGAGTCATGCACCGGAACACGTTTTTGAACTCTCCGCAGGTTTTGAACGCGGATCTTTCCTGGAAGAAGGACGGAACTGTGTTTTTTGCGGGGCAGATGACGGGCGTGGAAGGATATGTCGAGAGTGCGGCGAGCGGAATCTGGGCGGCGCTGGGCTGTGCGCTGAAAATGCGCGGCAAAGAGCCTGTGGAATGGGACGCCGCGACCGTATCGGGAGCGCTGATGCGGCATGTTTCGGCGGAAACGTCGGATTTTCAGCCGATGAACGCCAATTACGGGATATTGGAGCCTTTGCCTGAGAAAATGCGGGACAAGGCGCTGAAAAAGAAACTTTTTGCGGAACGCGCACTGGAAAAGATGCGCGGAATTTATGAAAATACAGAGCGCGCACTGCGCTGAAAGAGCGGCGCGCGCAAACGGAGGGAATTATGCCTGAATTCAGAGGTACAACGATATGTGCCGTCAAACGGGACGGCAAGACGGCGATCGCAGGGGACGGACAGGTCACGATGGGCGAATCGGTCGTATTCAAGAACAATGCAGTGAAAGTACGCCGCATTTACGGCGGAAAAGTGGTTTTGGGATTTGCGGGATCGGTATCCGACGCATTTTCGCTTTCCGAGCGGTTTGAGGGGATGCTCAACAAATTTTCGGGCAATCTGATGCGTTCGGCGGTGGAACTGGCGGAACTTTGGCGCAACGACAAGATGGTCCGCAAGCTGGAAGCGATGATGATCGTGGCAGACAAAGACCTGCTTCTGATCATCAGCGGCAACGGTGAAGTGATCGAGCCGGACGGAGGCGTGTGTGCGATCGGCAGCGGCGGAAATTACGCATTGGCGGCGGCGCGCGCCCTGGCGCAGGAAACCAAATATTCTGCAGATAAGATCGCGTATAAGGCATTGAAGATCGCCAGCGAGATCTGCGTATTCACGAACGACCATATCACGGTCGAAGTGGTGTAACGGGTAAGGCCGGAGGAGAAAGCATATGAATCATCTTTCACCCAAACAGATCGTAAACGAACTGGATAAATATATTATAGGACAGGACAAGGCAAAGCGTGCGGTGGCGATCGCGCTGCGCAACCGTTATCGCCGCAGTCAGCTTTCGGAAGCGGACAGAGAGGAGATCACTCCCAAGAACATCATTATGAAGGGGCCGACGGGCGTCGGTAAAACGGAGATCGCGCGCAGGCTTGCAAAGCTTGTCAAGGCGCCTTTTATCAAGGTGGAGGCGACGAAATACACCGAAGTGGGGTATGTCGGGCGCGACGTGGAGAGCATGATCCGTGACCTTGTGGAATGCTCCATCCGCCTTGTCCGCGAAGAGAAGATGAAAGAGGTGGCGGTGCGTGCGGAAGGCACGGCGGAAAAGAAGATCGTCGCCATTTTGTCGGAGATGAAGAAGGGCGAGCGCGGCGAGACGGCGAAGGAAGTTTTCGACGCGAAACTTTTAGACGAACTGCGCGAAGGAAAATACAACGACACCCAGATCGAACTGGAAGTGGTGGACGCGCCCAAGGCAATGGAGATCGTCCCCGGCGGCGCGGAGATCAACATCGGTTCGATTTTCGGGGATATGCTGCCCAAGAAAAAGAAACGCCGCAAGATGACCGTCAGACAGGCGATGCAGCAGATCATCAACGAGGAATCGGAAAAGCTCATCGACAACGACGCGGTAAATACCGAAGCGCTTTCGCGTGCGGAAGAGCAGGGTATCATCTTTATCGATGAGATCGACAAGATCGCAGGCAAGGCGAACCAGGGCGGGGCGGACGTTTCGCGCGAAGGTGTGCAGAGGGACATCCTGCCCATCGTGGAAGGCTGCACGGTCATGACGAAATACGGTGCGGTCAAGACGGACTTTATTCTGTTTATCGCGGCAGGCGCCTTCCACATTTCCAAAGTGGAAGACCTGATCCCCGAATTGCAGGGGCGTTTCCCGATCAACGTGGAGCTGGAAAGCCTGAGCAAGGAAGATTTCGTAAAGATCCTGACGCAGCCGCAGAACGCGATCACGACGCAGTACGGAAAACTTCTGGGCGTGGACAACATCGATTTGAAATTCACGGACGACGCGATCGAAGAGATCGCGGAAATTTCCGCGGACATGAACGCGACCAGCGAAGACATCGGCGCGCGCCGTCTGCATACGGTGATGGAATACCTGCTGGAGGATATTTCCTTCAACGCGGGCGGAGATTACCCGACGGTCACGGTAACGATCGACAAAAAATATGTCGACGAGCATCTGGAAAAGATCATCAAAAACCGCGATCTGAAAAAATACGTGCTGTAATGCTTGGCGCCTGAAAAAATTCGGAGCTTTAAAATCAGAAGGAATCGGCATAAAAGCGATGGCTGTCTGCGCCGTTACGAAAGGCGCGCGTCAGTTTTTCACATTTTCAAAATATCGGCAAAGGTGCGCTTATCCGAAAATAATTTCGGATAAGCGCAAAATTTAAAAAAGTGTTCATGGAATTTTCTTTTAAGTTGACAAAAGAATTTTTCTGAATTAAAATAATTTATGGAAAAGGCGCAGATTTTCGCCTTTTTACATTGCGCCGCACGGGCGGCGGGAAGAAAGAAGAATACGGCGCATTCGGGCACGGACGGCAATTTTTTGCAGGGAAACCGAAAAAGCGCCGAACAAAGAGAAAACTTTGCGCAGGGTGAATGCTTTGGCTTTGTTTTTTCTTAAAGGTCGCGGCAAATTCCGTTTTTTCGGCGGAATTTGTGTGAGGAAAGGAGTTATTTATGATCAACATTCCCAAGGGTACAAAAGACGTATTGCCTTCGGAGGCATACAAGTGGCATTTTGTTGAAAACACGGCGCGAAAGGTTGCGGCGCTGTACAACCTGAAAGAGATCCGCACGCCGGTATTCGAGCATACGGAGTTGTTTTTGCGCGGCGTAGGGGACACGACGGACATTGTCAACAAAGAAATGTACACTTTTCTGGACAAGGGCGAGCGTTCGATCACGCTCAAACCCGAGGGTACGGCAGGCGTGGTGCGCTCCTTTATCGAAAACGGACTTGCGGGC
>USSJ01000100.1 GCA_900557285.1 uncultured Clostridia bacterium
GGCGAGAAACGGATCCGAAATAAAAATAACCGTTTGGGCGCGAACGGATCCGAAAACGCCCCGAAGTATTTGGCGCGGGATAAGTTACTGCGCAGGATTTCCTCGGGAAAAGCGATAATTTCTAAATTGTTTAAAACAAATGCCGTTGCGCCCGAATAAATAAAAATCTTAAAGCAGAGAACAACAAAAAAGGCATGAGCTTTTCAGCTCATGCCTTTTTTGTTTTTTTGCTTTTATTCCAATTCAAACGCACCCGTATACAGCTGATAATAAACGCCTTTCTGTGCGATCAGCTGATCGTGCGAACCGCGCTCGATGATTCTGCCGTGATCCAAAACCATGATCGCATCCGAATTCTGAATCGTCGAGAGTCTGTGCGCGATCACGAATACCGTCCTGCCCTGCATCAGGGCATCCATGCCCTTCTGTACCAAAGCTTCCGTTCTGGTATCGATGGAAGACGTCGCTTCGTCCAAAATCATGACAGGCGGATCCGCTACCGCCGCACGGGCAATGGAAATCAACTGTCTTTGACCCTGCGAAAGATTGGATGCCTCATGGCGCAGCACCGTGTTGTATCCTTCCGGCAGACGCGTTATGAAATCATGCGCATTCGCAAGTTTCGCCGCCTCAATACATTCTTCGTCCGTAGCGTCCAGTTTGCCGTAACGGATATTTTCCATGATCGTACCCGTAAACAGGTTCGTATCCTGCAGAACAATACCCATCGAACGGCGAAGATCTGCTTTTTTGATCTTGTTGATATTGATGCCGTCATAACGGATCTTGCCGTCTGCTATATCGTAAAACCTGTTCAAAAGATTTGTGATCGTCGTCTTGCCTGCACCCGTCGCACCGACAAAAGCGATCTTCTGCCCGGGTTTCGCGTAAATGCTCACGTTATGCAAAACGATTTTGTCGGGAACATATCCGAAATCGACATCGAAAAGCTGAATATCGCCTTTCAGTTCCGTATACGTGACGCTGCCGTCCGCTTTATGAGGATGACGCCACGCCCATTTTCCGGTACGTTCCGCACATTCCGTAATGTTTCCGTTTTCATCGATTTTCGCATTGACAAGCGTAACATACCCTTCATCCGTTTCCGGCTGTTCGTCCAAAAGCTCGAAGATACGTCCTGCGCCCGCAAGCCCCATGACCACCGAGTTGATCTGCATCGAAACCTGACCGATGTTCAGAGAGAACTGGCGGGACATATTCAAAAACGACGCGATCGTTGCACCTGTCAAAGCAGTCCAGCCCGTAACCGAAAAATTCTCCGCCCCGAACAAAACCAGAAGCCCTGCCACGATTGCCACCAGCACAAACGCAAAATGTCCGATATTCATGACTGCCGGCATCAGAATGTTGCCGTATGCATTCGCTTTATCCGACGCGTCGCAAAGCTGATCGTTGATCTTGTCAAAATCTTCCTTTGCGCGCTCTTCGTGGCAGAACACCTTGATAACTTTCTGCCCGCCCATCATCTCTTCGATATAGCCTTCCGTTTTACCGATCGCTTCCTGCTGACGGATAAAGTAGCGGGCGCTCCTGCCGCCTACATACTTCGCCACAAGCAGCATCAGCGCGACCCCGAAAAAGACGACAAACATCAGCCACAAACTCATCAGAAGCATGATCACAAACAATACCAGAGCCGCCACGATCGAATAGTACACCTGCGGAATACTCATCGATATGAGCTGACGCAGCGCGTCCGTATCGTTCGTATACGTACTCATGATATCGCCGTGCGTGTGCGTATCGAAATAGCGGATCGGCAAAGATTCCATCTTGCCGAACATATCGTTACGCACGTGCATCAAAAAGCCCTGCGTCACGACCGCCATCATCTGGTTATAGAAGAAAGACGCACACAGCGCGATCACATACATCAATCCCATGCCGCCGATGATGTAGAACAGCGGCGCACTTATATCCGCCCACTGCGCACCCGCACGGATCGGGTCGATGATTTCCTCAATGACAAGATTCAAAAAGATCGACGAACTGATTCCCGCCGCTGCCGTGATCATAATACAGATAAACACGGCGATCAGGCGTACCTTGTAATAATGGAATAAATAGGAAAGCAACCTTCCGAGCAATTTAAACGTATGAATCTTCGGCTTGCCCTGCAACGCCATATTCGGTTTACTCATGCGAGACACCTCCTTCGGCCGCTGCGCCTATTTTATTCTGCGAATAGTAAACTTCACGATAAATTTCGTTGCTTGCCAGCAGCTCTTCGTGCGTGCCGACCGCATTGATCTTTCCGCCGTCCATCACGACGATCTGATCCGCCTCCTGCACAGACGAAACACGCTGCGCAATGATGATCTTCGTCACGTTCGGTATCTCTTCGCGGAACGACTTGCGGATCATCGCATCCGTCTTTGTATCGACCGCACTCGTCGAATCGTCCAGAATCAGAACTTTCGGATCTTTCAAAAGCGCCCGCGCTATGCAAAGACGCTGTTTCTGTCCGCCCGAAACGTTCGTGCCGCCCTGCTCAATGTATGTATCGTATTTATCCGGGAAAGTCTGGATAAAATCGTCCGCACACGCAAGTTTGCACACGCGCACCATTTCATCGTCCGTCGCATCCTCTTTGCCCCAGCGCAGATTGTCTTTGATCGTACCCGAAAACAATACGTTCTTCTGCAAAACCATTGCAACTTTGTTTCGAAGCGTTTCCAGATCGTAATCCTTTACGTTCACACCGCCGACATACACCGCGCCTTCCGTCGTATCGTAAAGCCGCGGAATCAGGTTCACCAAAGTCGATTTCGAAGCACCCGTTCCGCCCAGAATCCCGATCGTCTGCCCCGACTTGATATGCAGATTCACATCCGCCAACGCAAACTTCTCCGCATCTTTCGAATATTTGAAACTGACGTTTTCAAAGAGTATGTCGCCGTCTTTTACTTCCTTCACCGCATTCTCAGGGGAAGTAATATTGCTCTTTTCTTTCAGCACCTGCACAATACGTTCCGCAGACGTGCGGGCAATGATAATCATGACAAGAACCATCGAAAGCTGCATGACCGCCGAAAGAATCTGCGACGCATACATGATCAGAACCGTCACCTTTTCTTCGCCGACAGGATCGGCAGGATTGTGCACCGTCAGAAGGGATGCTAAAAGGAAAATCAACAGGAACGAAAGCCAGATGCAAAACTGCATCACCGGCGCGTTTACCGCCATGATACGCTCTGCCAGCGTGAAGTCCTTGCGCACGTCCTCCGAAGCATTTTCAAACTTTTTCTTTTCAAAATCTTCCCGTACAAACGACTTTACAACGCGGATACCTTTGATATCTTCCCGCACGGAACGGTTCATATTATCGTACTTGTTGAACACGCGCACAAAGATCGGATGCGTTTTGAAAATAACTACAATAAGTACCGCCGCCAGAACAGGAACCAAAGCCAGGAACACCCACGATATCGTCACGTTTACCGTAAACGCCATCGCCAATGAGAAAATCAGCATCAACGGACAGCGGATCGCCACTCGTATGATCATCATGTACGCCATCTGAACGTTCGTCACGTCCGTCGTCTGACGCGTCACCAGGCTCGACGTCGAAAATTTATCGATGTTCGCAAATGAATAATCCTGGATCGCATAATACATATCTTTGCGCAGATTTTTTGCAAATCCCGCGCTCGCTCTCGCAGCAAATCTGCCCGACAACATGCCCGATACCAGCGACAGCACCGCCATCGCAATCAATATTCCGCCATAGATAAGAATTGTCGACATCTGAACACCTTCCGTCGACGTCGTACCGCTCGGGTTGATCTTGGCAATAAATTGCATGATCACCAACGGCATCAGACATTCCAGTATGACTTCGATCGATACGAATATCGGTGAAAGTATGGACGGTTTCTTGTACTCCCGTATACTTTTCGCCAAAGTCTTTACCATCTCTTAACTCCTTTAAAATTTTTACCTGACCTTTCTCTTACGCGCGCCCCTGCCCGCATAAGCACCCAACACTCCGCTCACTCGCATTTTTCAAGATTCTCGCACATCCTGTCTATGTATCCGAAAAAACACTTCAGCTCTTCCTGCGTGAATCCTTCCGTCATCTGCGCCTCCGCCCGCTCGATCTGCGCTCCGATCTGCTTGCGTATCTCCTGCGCATACTCCGTCAGCACGATCTTCTTCAGCCGCGCATCGTATTCCACCGGTATCCTGCGAATCAATCCGCTCCGCTCCATCGCCTTCAAAAGCTCCGTCGCGGTAGACCTGCGTATCTTGAATTCCGCTTCTACGTCCCTTTGAAACACATCACGATCCACATTCCGAAACAAAAAATGGAGTACCCATGTCTGTATACCCGTCAACGTTTCATTTTCCCGTATCGCCGGTATGTTCGAAAGCACCTGATTCAGCCTTCGATTCAAAGTTTTTACCATGTACCCGATGTGTCTCTCTTCCATCGTACCCTCACAGATTGTTAGGTTCTCTAACATTATATTCATTTTGTCAAAATTGTCAACGGTTTGAGCCTCTCTGCATGTTATGTTTTTGTGAAAAATTTACACCACGTGCCTATCCTTATCCATTCATTTTTTTTATAACTCACCCGAAAAATAATTGTACCGCCAATTTGACTTTTTCCTCACAATGACATACAATATTTTTGAGTTTATAAAGGATTTTTACGCAATGAAACACTCCCAGACATATTCTGCCGAAAATTCCATCTTTATATTTTTGTCCTTCGCCGTGGCGGGCGGCTTCCTCGAAACTTTTACCTATCTTCTCCACGGCGGCGTCTTCTGCAATGCGCAGACAGGCAACCTCGTCTTATTCACCCTCCATCTGTGCTCCGGTGATTTTTCCGGCGCTTCCCGCTATCTGTTCTCCATCCTCGCCTATCTTCTCGGCATTCTCGTTTCTGCGATCCTCCCGACTGTCCTAAAACGCAAACATCCTTACATCGCGGTCGCAGGATTTGAAATTATCGCCCTTGCCGCAATCTCTTTTATTCCGACAAGCGCTTCCGATTGGTTCACTTACGTCTCCGTCGCCTTTCTCTGCGCCCTTCAATACAACACCTTCACCGATTGCCGCGGCGCAAAACTCGCCACTACTTTTTGCACCAATAATATGCGCCAGGCCGTTCTCAACCTGCACGGAGGGATCCTCGAAAAAAATAAATCCAAACTCCGCAAAAGCGGGATTTATATCATCGTTATCTTTGCATTTCTCATCGGCGCTGCCCTCGGCGGATTCGCTGCACAATACCTCGGCAATTACTCGGCTCTCGTCTGCGCCGTCGCCCTGCTCCCCGCTTTCTTCCGAATCCTCTACGATGAGTACAAATCCGCGCCCCGAAAATCTCTTTTAAAAGATGAAACAACTTCGTCCGATTCGACCCGAAATGTGCCTGCAGAAGCCGATTCCGTTCCAATCACGGCCGATCAGAATGAAATAAACAGCACCGAAAACAAAGACTGATAAACACGTATAAAGCGGCGGCCCGCATATAATTGCGGGC
>USSJ01000101.1 GCA_900557285.1 uncultured Clostridia bacterium
ATTGGCGGTACAGCATCCGAAATTGGGTTCCAACCCGAACACGTTTGCATCGGGAGAATTGGTATAAAATACGGAAGGTTCGTTCTGCACGGCACAGCAGATCTGATTGCTCTGCTGGTCGTACTGGTGCGTCCACATATCGGGAGAAATTGCCGCAGACAGTGCATTGAAAGCGAGACGTTCCAGCCTGTCCCCCCAGACGCTTTTGCCCGTCAGCGCAAGCAGCCATTCATAAGAATACATGGCTTCCACAACTCCGCAAAGTTCGGTACCGTGGACGGGGCTGCGCCCGGAAAGGCACTCGTCCCCCGTAAAATGCCCCACCGCCGTACCGTGGTATTTTTGCAGGGTGCAAAACATCCGTTCCGCGTCCGCATCCGAAACGGGCGCGTCCTTGCCGTTCAGTACGCGCCGGTACAGCGGACCCGCTTTCAGACTCATCGCCGCGTTGACGACGTGGGTGTACATCGTCCACTTTTTGTCCACTCCCTTCCACAGCGCCGTACCGCGGACGACATCCGCGCCCATGAGTCTGAGAATACGCGCCAGTTCCAAAAGCCATTTTTCCGGCCTGCGTTCGTACAGCCAGAGAACGGAAATAAGGCACTCGTACCAGCGCATTTCCGCCCAGCCGTGCAGCGTAACGGCACGGATAAAGTCTCGGTACTGCCACAGCGCTCTGTACACCGCTTCTTCAATGCGTTCGTCCCCCGAACACTCCTGCCAAAGTACCAGCACCTTTAAGATGAGGAACAGCGCCCACATATCGTAGCTTTTCCGCTCCTCTTCCGCGCACGGACACAGCCAGCCGTCCTCCTGCTGTCCCGCCAGAATCTTGTCGATGAACCGCTTTGCGCGGGAGATCATCTCCCCGTCACGCAACAGAAATGCCAGCGGAATAAATCCGTCCAGCCAGTACGGAACGCGTTCCCAGCCTTCACGACTGCCGCCGATCCACTTGCTGTCGCGCACGTCCGGCCAGATTTTGTCCAGGTTGCCCGCAAGCCCCGCCGCCTGAATTTCCAGCTGTTTTTTCAGCCAGCCCTGCGGGATAATTTCATTTACGGTCAGTTTTTTCATACTTTACTTTTTCAGCCAGCGGATCTCCATCGGCGCGCAGACAATTTCCCGCGCCCTGCCCAACGCATCGTAAAAGAGCGTTTTTTGTTCCGTCTCCGAATTATTGACCAAGGCATATTTGCCGCTCTGCTCATAATAATGACAGTCCACAAGCGGGTTTGTGCTGAAATTTTTACATACGTATTCCTCTTTTCCTGTCACCCATAGCAGGGCGCGGTACAAGAGGCGCGCGTTCCCGAAAGAATACGGAAGCCCCGTGATGTAAAAACTTCTGCCCTTTCCGAATGTATTGACGGCGGCTTTGACTTCGCCGACATTGACATTGCGCACAAAGCGATCGGAAAACTGTATTTTCAGAACTTTTGTACCCGCAAGCGCATAGATATTTTTCTTATCTTCGCCGTAATCGGGAACGGGAGTGTCTTCAAAAATAAAATGCCCTTCCGCGGCGAAAATGTTGTACTTGTCCGTGTTGAGGGAAAGCCCCTTCTCTTCATCCACTCCGAACACGTCCGCAAGACGGAAATACCTTCCGCCGCCCGCATACGCCGTGGGTTCTCCCACGCCGACGATGCCGCCTCCGCGCGCGACAAAGGCGCGCACCTTTTCCTGCACCTCCTCGTCTGCCCAGTTTTCTCCGCCCGACCATGCCGTATACGCATCACCCGCATTGATGACGGCATCGACTTTGTCCAGCGCACCCGCTTTTACGTCCTCAAAATTGATGAACGACACTTCCACGGGAAGCCCTGACAGCGCTTCCAGAATTCCCTGATAGGAATAAGCCTGCTGATACCACAGTTCGTGCGCAGTCATGAAGCATTGCCAGCTTCTGATCTTTCCCCAGCTGTTGAGGACGGCGACACGGAGAGTGCTGAACGGCTTTTTCCCCTTCACGTTTTCATAAATTTCGCGAAATTCCGAACAGATCTCCCCTGCACGGCTGACAAACTTCGGGAATTTTGCCGCCAGCGACAGATACCCGCCGAATCCGATACGGTCGAGCGGGGCGCGCATCATGGCGCGGCGCGCCGTCATCCAGTTTCTGTCAAGTTCGACAACGGCATTTTCCTCGTTCCCGTCGAAAAAGGTATCCGGGAAAAAGTACGGGAGCATGCGCCCTTCCACATAGCGGAGCCCGGGCATATCCGAGAGCATGCGCAGAGTTACGCCGCCGCCCACGCTCCCGACCACGGCATCCAGCCCGATCTTTTCAAAATACTTTCCGTAAGGCTCCGTGCCGATCCACGAATCCCCGAGGAACATCATCGCCTCGCGCCCGTAAGAATGCACGATATCCACAAGTTCCTTTACCGTGTTCGCAACATAGCGCATGGTGAAATTCATATAATCGAGGAAAGCTTTTTTGGGTACGCGGTGCGGGGAATTGTAATAACCCTCGTCCACAAAATCTTCCGCCGTGAGCGCATAGCCGTATTCCTTTTCAAACTCGTCCAGCGCGCGCGGACTGACGGAGGCATTGTACCCGAACCAGTCGACGATCTTCTCTTTTCCCTCTTCGTTGAACACGAGAAAGAAATGGTACAAAAAGGTGGTGAAGCGCACGACGCTGATATCGGGATGCGTCTGCAGCCAGTTGATGAGCACTTCGCGGATGTGCGCCGCCGTTTTGGGATAGCGAGGATCATAAGGACTGTGTTTGTCCGTGTTCCAGCCGTTGGTGATGTAGTTGTACATCTGCGTGGAATCCCACACGTTGTGCGCCAGGAAAGACAAGGTGTATTCGTGGTACTTTTGCGCATTTTTTACGCATACGGTACCCGCTTTTTCGTCCGCCGCCCAATCCGTATGCACCTTTTGCGCGGTGCGGTCGATTACCTGCCAGTAGCGCAGGGAGTCTGCGGAAAAATCCGCCCTGACCTGCTCGGCAAAATATCCTTTTTCGGGACGGATGCAGAATTCGCTCTCCGTTGCGGTCACGCGGTCGCTCATCAGAAAGAAATGCTGCAGCTCCTCGGGGTGCGCCTTTGCCCATGCCACATCGCCGCGCGTGACAAAATACGTTTCGTACACCTTATCGGCGAGTTCGCGCGCGTTTTCGGGAAGTTTTGTCCCGTCGCAGTCGCGGACGGCGTCCGCGCCCCACAATTTCATGATTTTTTTCGTCCCTTCCACAAACGAACTGTCTGTGGGGACGGTGATTCTTCCGTTTTTCATATTTCGATCTCGTTGATCTTTCTGATCTCCTCCAAAGGAACTTTGGGAGTGCGGTCCTCTTTCAAAAGCCCGTTCACTTCCTGCTGAATGTCCGTAAGCTGGGTATAGCAATAGCCGATGACGGGCATTTTCTTTGCCGCCGTGAACAGCGCGCGCAGGCGGGAAAGGTATTCTTTTCCGTCCTTTACGCCGCTGCCGTACCCCCACGCTTCGCCCGTGGCATCACCGCAGAACGCCGTTCCGCCAAACTCGGAAAGGAGGATCGGCTGACCTTCGTATTTCCAGCCCTTTGCCAGCGCAAACTGCACGCCCGTCCGCGCATCTCCGTCCGCGATCTTCTGCGCGTCCGAAAACATCGAATACAGCTTTTCCGCATCCTGCGTGTACTGATGAACGGTGAGAAGATCGGTAAACGTGTGCGCCCAGCCGTCGTTTCCGATGACGGGGCGGCGAGGATCGTATGCCTTGGTCAGCCAATACATTGCCGAAACAAAATTCTGCGTGCGGGTATTCTCCAACAGGTCACGCACACCCCAGCTTTCGTTGAAGCACACCCATGCGGCAATACAGGGATGGTTGTAGTTCTGCTGCAGGATCTCCTGCCACTGCGCCGCCGCCTTTGCGATGCTCTCCTCTGTGAAAAAGTAGGAAGAGGGAAGCTCGCACCAGACGCCCAGCCCCATGATGTCCGCATAGTAAAGATAGCGTTCGTCCTCGATCTTTTCGTGCTTGCGGACGGCATTGAACCCCATTTCCTTGGTCAGACGGATGTCCTCGATGATCGCCTCTTCACTCGGCGGAGTAAAGCCCGAATCCTTCCACCAGCCCTGATCGAGCACCATTTTTAAATATTTGGGCGCCATGCTGTGGGAAATCTGCCCGCCGCGCACATAGGTATCGGTCATGGCAAAATAGGAACCGACGGTATCCGTGACCTTCTCCCCCTTGCGCACCGTGAACTGCAGATCGTAAATGCACGCCCAGTCCATAAAAGACACGTTGACGGCGTCCACCGTTTTGTCCGACGCGAGACTGAGTCGGATCTTCTGCTGCGCACCGTCCGCACAAATGCTGCCGCCGCACACCTTTTTGCCGCCGAACTGCGCGCAGTATTCCACAAAGACGTCTTCATCAGGGCGGGTAACGGAAAAGGTGAGTTCGACCTCCCCTTCACCGGGGAAAGGCGTGATGCGCAAATATGAAAGCCTCGTTTCGTCCGCATATTCCATCCAGACGCTCTTCCAGATACCCGTCATCTGCCTGTAATGACAGCCGTGATTGTGCTGCGCCCAGCGCTGTTTGCCGCGGATCTGGCAAGGCGAAAGCGGATCGTCGCAGCGGATGACGAGAAGATTTTCGCCCGCGTGCAAAAAATCGGTGATGTCAAGGGAAAAGCGGGCGTAAGCGCCTTCATGCGCGCCCGCCTTTTTTCCGTTGACGTAGACGGTGCAAAGGTAATCCGCCCCGTCGATGTTTAAAAGATTGCGCCTGCCCGCACGCTTGCACAGCTTATGCGCATACCAGACGGTGGAATGCGGCGTTTCGTCGCCGATCCCGCTCATCTTTGTCTCATACGCGAAGGGAACGGTGATCTTTGCGGGAAGATCTCCCGAAAGCGCCTGCTTTTGTGTGACCTGTTCGCCGAACGCGAACAGCCATTCGCCGTCCAGCGAAAGCCAATCCGCCCGCACAAACTGCGGGCGCGGATACCCCTTGATATAACACTTTGCGTGATTCATGTTTTCCTCCATCAGATCATTTTTTCTTTGTCCAGATACACCTGCCCCGGAACGGTCCACACGTCGCAGTTGCGCGGAGCAAGCTTCCCCGCAAAGGTCAGGCGGACCTTGGTGGGAAGATCTCTGTCCATATTGACAAGGGTGTAAGCGGGATCGCCATCCTTATCCTTCCGGCTGGTGACCGCAACGGACGTTTCGTTGACGATCACGCGGATCTCCCGCAAAGTATCATCCCCGCCGAAAACCGGAAACCCGCCCTGCGGACGCCCGAAATACCGCACCTGCTCAAACGTACATTCCGAAAGAACGTCCGCAAAATACTTTAAAAACACGCGGTCTTCATAGGACACACTGTAAAAAGTCTGGGTGCGCTCGCCGAACAGATTGACGGGATTCTCGCGGTAATTTCCGTCCAGCCTCGCCTGATAGAAAGAAAACCAGTGAAAACCCGTGGCACCGTGCGCGACGGAAGAATAAATCTGCCAGC
>USSJ01000102.1 GCA_900557285.1 uncultured Clostridia bacterium
GCATATCGGGACATCCGATACAGACAGACTTAAATCTTCAGATTTGCCAGGTAAACATTCAGAGGATAAATTTTTGCGCTTGTCGGACAATGCGCCGATACAAAACGGCGATCCCGGCATGCCCGAAAAAAGAGGGACTGTGAAACTTATAGTAAAATCAAGCCGAAAATCAAAAGACGGTATGAAGCAGGAAATCAGACTGATAAATCCGGGCGGAAAATTAAACTGAAAAAATCAAAAGGGACTGCGGCGGCCGTGATGATCGTCGTCATCGTCGTCATCATCGTCATCGTTATCCCAGCGGTCTTCGTCCATGCTGTGTCCGCCGGAGAATTCATAGCGGTAGCGGGTGGTGCCGTTTTCCTGAACGATACGGATGAGAAAAGAAGTTTCTTCGCCTCGGATACGTGCGCGGACCTGCAGGGCGGAATCGGCGCTGTCGCGTTCAAAGACGATCTCGTCTTTTTCCCGATCTGCTTTTTCCACGGTCATTTTTAATTCCAGCTCTTCGCCTTCCGATTCATATTTTACGCTTGTGCTTTCGAGGCGTTGACCGTTTTCATAATAGGTATATTCGAATTCCTGTTCCGATTCGGTTTCTCCGTCCTCTGTTTCCGATTCGATTTTCTGCTGCATGCAGATAAAAGAAGTTTTGTCCTGATTGAGAAAAGCGGTAAATTCCAACTCGTTTTCTGTCTCCGATTCACTAGCCCCGTCCGATTCGGATTCCGTGCCGCGCGTGCCGGTAACAGGATAGGGGACGCCTTCCACGACGAGAACTCCGTCGATCGTAAAATTCTCTTCGGATTCTCCTTTTTCGGTCTCAAGACTTTCCAGATGTTCGTTGTAGTAAAGTTGATAGCTGACACGCTCTCCGAGCAGGTCTTTGTAAGAGATGACGGTATAAAACTCATACTCGGTATAAGCCTGTTCGGGTTTTTGAGGGTCGGAGTGATCGATCGCACCGTCGCCGAGTAAATTTTCTACCAAAGCGAGATAATTGTTTACGGTATCGACGATGTTTTGTTCTTTATCCGAAAGGGAATCGTCCCCTTCGGCTGCGGACATTCCGAAGACGGGGAGCGTCAGACTCTTTGCAGAAAGAGTTGTGCCCGGGTTTTGTGCGGAAGCGTTGGATGCGAGCAGGGAACCGACGGATGCGGCGCCGTAAATGTAGAAGTCTTCCGTACTGGAAAGGGAAGGGAATTTTCCGAGCGGGTTATTTCCAGGCAATGATTTTCTGTTCAAGAATACGGGCAGAAGAATTCCGAAAAGAAGAGCGGCAGCGAGAAATGCGGCAATCATGGCAAAGAGAGCTTTTTTGTTTGATTTTCGGGTTGTGGAAGAATCATGCGCAAATACGGCTTCCGGCTGCGTCTGCGGCGGTATGCCGATCTGACGGCGGATATTTTCTTTGACACGATCATCCGGCAGTATTTGTTCTGATTGCTCACGCAGCATTTTTTTCAGATTTTTCATACGGCATCCTCCTTTTCCAGAATGTTTTTCAGCTTTTTCAGCGCTTGGTTGTTTTTCCATGTAACGGTTCCGATGGGCAGGTTGAGCATTTGTGCAACTTCCCTCCGCTTATACCCTGAAACCTGGCAAAGCATCAAAATTTCGTATTCATCCTCGGCGAGGTGTTTGGCCGCCATGTCAAAGATAAAGGGGATCTTCGTTTCGTCGGTACCGTATTTATACGTATCGGTATCGAAGTCGGTCGCCGTTTCCCGTTTGGCGCGCTTGATGTGATTGAGCGCCAGATTTTTTCCGATTTTGATCAGCCAACCTGTGAAATTGGTGCCGCTTTGGTAAGAATGCAAGGATTGCAGGGCGCGGACGAAGGTATCCTGCAGGATATCTTCGGCGTACATTTTGTCGCGTACGATATACAGGATCGCAAAGTACACGGATTTGTTTGTCTGTTCATAGACAGCGTCAAACGCACGCATATCACCCGCGCGAAGAGAGTCTATGTGTTTTTCAAGTACTGAATTTTTCATAATCCCTTCATTTTATTAACAATGCAATATGTCAGATTGTTGGTAAATCTGAAAATTCTCACAAATTTTTTATATGGATGCCGAGCGCACGCAGAAAAGCTTCGCCCTGGAACAGGCCGATCGTGGCGCCTCGCAATTCAAAGAGTGCGGAAGAAAGGGTGATTGCAGCGAGATCGCAGTCGGAAAGGTCCATTCCTTTGAGCAGGGTGCCTTTCAGATTTGCCCGAAAAAACTTGGTCTTGGAAAATACGGCGTCTTTCAGGGTGCATTCCGCAAGATCGGCATTGGAAAGATCGCAGCATTCAAAGGCAAAAGACCGCAGTTTTGAGCAGTTGAAGTTTGCGTAAGAGAGCACATCGCTGTCAAATACCGTGTCGCGGAAGGAACATTCGGAAAAATCCGCCCCGACGCCTTTACAGCCGCGCCAGATTGTGCGGCGGAAAGAGGAAGAGCTGAAATCTGCATTGGAAAAGTCGCAGGATTCAAATAAAACGTCGGAAAAATCCGTGCTTTTGAGATTCGCTTCGCTGAAACGGCATCCGCTGAACTTTACGCAGGAAAATTCCGCCCGCGGCAAAACCGCTCCTGTAAGATCGGCGGAATTTATCTGCAGATTTTCGATTTGATCTTCTTTTTCGCAGGCTGAATACAGAATTTCGGGGTCGGAAATCTCCGTGCAGTTTTTGAAAGCGGGAGGTAAAATTTTCATACTATTATTATGGCGGGAAAAAGCGAAAAAGTCAATCTATTTTTAATAGGAGACAGGGTTGGAGGCGATAAGCGGATTGACATTTTATCATAAAAAGAGTATGATAGGATAAGAAAAAACGTACACGGAAGGAAAAGGGATATGAAAAAGACGTTGATCCGAAATTATGCGAAATTGATAGCCAGAATGGGTGCGAGCGTACAGCCGGGACAGCGCGTTGTGATCATGGCGCAGCTGGATCAGCCGGAATTTATCGCGATGCTGGCGGAAGAATGCTATCGGGCGGGAGCGGCAGACGTATCGGTAGAGTGGCAGTACCAGCCGTTGGAAAAACTGGCGAGCCGCTTTGAAAGCGTGCGGGAATTGGGAAATGTACCTTCATGGGAAGAAGAAAAATTCCGTGAACGGTCGGAGGAATTGCCTGTAACCATTAAGATACTTTCGGCGGATCCGGACGGAATGAAGGGGGCGGACAGAGAAAAACTGACGCTTGCTTCCATGGCGCGGAATGCGATCATAAAGCCATATCAGGACGCGATGACAAACAAATACCAATGGTGTGTTGCGGCGGTGCCTTCTGTCGGCTGGGCGAAGAAAATTTTCCCGGACGAACGGGCAAATACGGCCGTGGAACGGCTTTGGGAACTGATCCTGGAGACGGCGCGTGCGGACGGAAAAGATCCGCTGACAGACTGGATGTGGCATAACCGTAAGCTCAAAGACAAATGTGACAAACTGAACGGTTTGGACTTGGAATCGTTGGAATATTGGAGCAGCAACGGCACGCGGCTGAAAGTCGGGCTGATACCGCAGGCGCAGTTTATCTCGGGCAGGAAGAGTACGGTAGACGGCAAACATTTCAACCCGAACATACCCACGGAAGAGTGTTTTACGACGCCGATGAGGGGAAAGGCGGAAGGGATCGTATATGCCGTGAAACCGCTTTCCTATGGCGGCGAGCTCATCGAAGATTTCTGGCTGCGCTTTGAAAACGGCAAGGCTGTGGAATGCGGAGCGGGCAAGAATGCATCTTTGCTGGAAAAGATCATAGCGATGGATGAAGGTGCGGCATATCTGGGCGAATGTGCTTTGGTACCGTATGAATCGCCGATCAATCAGACGGGGAGATTGTTTTACAATACTTTGTTCGATGAAAATGCCTGCTGTCATTTGGCGCTCGGCAGAGGTTATTCCAATACGATCGTCGGATTTGAAAAATATCAGAAATCGGATTTCACGGATATGGGCGTCAACGATTCGTCTGTGCACGTGGATTTTATGATCGGCGCGGAAGATCTGGAAATTATCGGCGTTACGAAGTCGGGAGAGCGTATCCCTGTCTTTGAAAACGGGACGTGGAGCAAGGCTTTGCACTGAGGAGGAAAGAAATGCAGATAACGGTATTAAAAAATTATGCAAAACTTCTGGCGCGGATGGGGCTGAATGTACAGCACGGTCAGGAAGTTGTGATCACGGCGGAACTCGATCAACCGGAGTTTGTTGCGTATTGTGCGGAAGAATGTTATCGTGCGGGCGCTTCGAAAGTGCGGGTGGAATGGACGCATCAGCCGCTTTCCCGTCTTGGCGCGGAGCATAAGAGCGAAGAGATCCTGGGAGAAATGCCTGAGTGGAAGGTAGAGAAACTGCGTTGCCAGGTTCGGGAATTGCCGGCGCGGCTGTATTTGGAAAGTGAAGATCCGGACGGTCTGAACGGCATCGACGCGGAAAAGTATGCGCGCGCGATGCAGGCGCGGCAGAAAATCGTAAAGCCGTACCGCGACAAGATGGAAAACAAATACCAGTGGTGTATAGCGGCCGTACCGGGAAAGGCGTGGGCGAAGAAAGTATTCCCGAAAATGCCCGCGACGGCGGCGGAAGAAAAATTATGGCGCGCCATTTTAACTTCCGCGCGCTCTTACGAAGGCAATCCGATCGCGAACTGGCAGGAACACAACAGGGTCTTGCAGGCGCGCTGTGCGTATCTGAACGGGTTGGGGCTTACCTCGTTGGAGTATAAAAGTTCGAACGGAACCAACTTGCGGGTAGGACTTATGAAAAACGGTTTGTTTGCGGCAGGCAGTGAAAAAACTTTGTCGGGGGTTGAATTCAATCCGAATATCCCGAGCGAAGAGTGCTTTACCAGCCCCATGCGCGGAGAAGCGGAAGGGATCGTTTATTCCACGAAACCGCTGTCTTACCAGGGGCAGCTGATCCGTAATTTTTCTGTCCGCTTTGAAAACGGGAAGGCGGCGGAGGTGCATGCGGCGCAGGGTGAGGCTGTCTTGAAAAAAATGATTGCAATGGACGAGGGCGCTGCTTATCTCGGCGAGTGCGCGCTTGTGCCTTTCCATTCTCCGATCAATGATACGGGTATTCTGTTTTACAATACTTTGTTCGATGAGAATGCGGCTTGCCATCTGGCGATGGGAAGAGGTTTTACGAACTGCGTCCGCGATTACGAGAATCATACGGAAGAAGAATTGCACGCCATGGGCGTCAATGATTCGATCATCCATGTGGATTTTATGATCGGCAACGACGATCTTCAGATCACCGGAATCACGGATACGGGGGCGCGTTTCCCTGTCTTTGAAAACGGCGACTGGGCTTTTCGGGTATAGAAAGGAATTGACCGGAATTTGATGCGGATATCGGCACGGTAACACAATATCCGCAGGATTATAAAAAGGGAGACGGAGCA